>NZ_CP039695.1:3437500-3668042 GCF_005145025.1 Novosphingobium sp. EMRT-2
ATGCCCGAAACCGGGCGCAGGATCGGAACGCCCGCGTCCATCATCGAAAGGCAGCCGCCGCACACGGTCGCCATCGAGGACGAACCGTTCGATTCCGTGACGTCCGACAGGACGCGGATCGTGTAGGGGAAGTCTTCCTTCAACGGCAGCACCGGGTGCAGGGCCCGCCAAGCCAGCTTGCCGTGGCCCACTTCGCGGCGGCCCGGCGCGCCGAAGCGGCCCACTTCGCCGACCGAATAGGGCGGGAAGTTGTAGTGCAACATGAAGCTTTCGTAGCGCAGGCCATCCAGGCCGTCGATCATCTGCTCGGCGTCCTTGGTGCCCAGCGTGGTGGTGCAGATCGTCTGCGTTTCACCGCGCGTGAACAGCGCCGAACCGTGCGTGCGCGGCAGGAAGCCGACGATGCTTTCGATCGGGCGGACCTGCGTGACCGTGCGTCCGTCGATGCGCTGGCCGTCCTTGAGGATGGCGGTGCGCACGATGTCGGCCTCGACCTTCTTCAGGGTCTTGATCGCGACCATCTGGGTCTGCGGGGTCTCGTCGGAGAAGGCTTCCTTCGCCTTGGCGCGGGCTGCGTTGAGCGCGTCCGAGCGGGCCGACTTGTTGGTCAGCTTGTAGGCGGCGGCGATGTCCTTGCCGACCAGGCTCTTGAGCTTCTTCTTGATGTCCGCGGTGTTGTCGGTGAGATCGATTTCCCACGGATCCTTCGCGGCCTTTTCGGCCAGTTCGATGATCGCGGCTACGACCTTGCGGCTTTCGTCATGGGCGAACATGACCGCGCCGAGCATTTCGTCCTCGGTCAGTTCCTTGGCTTCCGATTCCACCATCATCACGGCGGTGTCGGTGGCGGCGACGACCAGGTCGAGGCGGCCTTCGGCGACTTCGGCCGACGACGGGTTGAGCTGGTATTCGCCGTCCTTGAAACCGACGCGCGCGGCGCCGATCGGCCCCATGAAGGGCACGCCCGAGATCGTCAGCGCGGCCGAAGCGGCGATCATCGCGACGATATCGGGTTCGGTCTCGCCGTCATAGCTCAGCACCTGGGCGATGACGTTGATTTCGTTGTAGAAGCCTTCGGGGAACAGCGGACGGACCGGGCGGTCGATCAGGCGGGAAACCAGCGTTTCCTTTTCCGTGGCGCCGCGTTCGCGCTTGAAGAAGCCACCGGGGATGCGGCCGGCGGCGGAATACTTTTCCTGGTAGTGGACGGTCAGCGGGAAGAAGTCCTGGCCTTCCTTCACCGACTTGGCGGCCGTGACCGCGCAGAGCACGACCGTTTCGCCATAGGTGGCGAGGACCGCGCCGTCAGCCTGACGGGCAATGCGGCCGGTTTCGAGGGTGAGGGTCTTTCCGCCCCACTCCAGCGATACGGTTTTGACGTCGAACATTTCGTTTCCTTCAGCCCGCAGGCCCTATTGCCGGCGGGGTTTTGCTGCCGGGGATTCCGTCCCGGTCCGGTGCGGGGCACGTTCGGCCCCAAGGCGGCTTCGCCGGATTGCGAAGCATGCCCGGATGCGAAAAGCGGCCCGCTAGGGGCCGCTTCGCTTGGTTACTTGCGCAGACCGAGCTTCTGGATCAGCGCGTTGTAGCGCTCGACATCCTTCTTCTTCAGGTAGTCGAGCAGGCTGCGACGCTTGTTGACCATCTGCAGCAGGCCACGGCGGGAATGGTTGTCCTTGTGGTGGCTCTTGAAGTGTTCGGTCAGCGTCTGGATACGGCTGGTGAGGATCGCCACCTGGACTTCCGGAGAACCGGTGTCGTTCGCCGCGCGGGCGTTGCTCTGGATGACTTCCTGCTTCTTTTCAGCGGTAATCGACATATTCTTACTCCGCGACATCCTTCAAAGGTTGAAACCCCGCGCCACGATCAGGCTTCCGCCCGAAAGCTCCACCAGCGCGACCGGCACTCTGCCGTGGCGCGCCCAGTATAGCCCGTCGTGAAAGGGCAACCCGGCCAGAACGCGGCCCTGACGGACCGCTCTTGCCTGTTCCGGGTCAAGGTCAAGAGCCGGGATGTCGACCAGCCCTGCCTCCAGCGGCAAGATCACGTTCTCAAGTGGCGCGCCTTTACCCACATCGTTCAATTTGTCCAGCGAAATCGCGTGATCCAGCCCGAATGGGCCGGCGCGCAGCCGGCGCAGCATGGTGACATGCCCGACCGTGCCCAGCGCCCGCGCTATATCTCGCGCGAGACTGCGGACATAGGTGCCCTTCGAGACGTGCGCGACGAGGGTAGCCTCCTCGAGCAACTCCCCTTCGTGGGTGTGGACGTCCAGTGCATGGACCGCCACCGCGCGCGCCTTCAGCTCCACCGTTTCGCCCGCGCGGGCGCGGTCGTAGGCGCGCTGGCCATCGACCATCAGCGCCGAATAGGCGGGCGGCACCTGCTCGATCGGGCCGGTGAAGCGCGGCAGGATGGCATGAAGCGCGGCGAGGGCAGGGCGCTCCGCGCTTTCGGCGATCACGCTGCCTTCCAGGTCCAGCGTGTCGGTTTCGCTGCCGAAACGGATGGTGAAGGCATATTCCTTGCTGGCATCCAGCATGCGCCCGCACAGCTTGGTCGCTTCGCCCACCGCGATGGGCAGGATGCCCGAGGCGAGCGGATCGAGCGTGCCGCCGTGGCCGACCTTCGCCTTGCCGAGCCCCGCCTGCCGCAGGTTGCGTTTTACCGCAGCCACGGCCTGGGTCGAGCCCAGGCCGATCGGCTTGTCGAGGATGATCCACCCGTTCGTCATGGCCCGGCGCCATAGAGCGACTGGACGGCGATGTCAGCCGCGATAGTTCCCGCGCGGAGCGATCAGGACTTGTGCGCAGCGTTCGCCGACTTCACCGGCGGGGCATCGACTTTGACGAAGCTCTGGATCGGATAGTGCTGGCCGCGCACCACGACATCGGCCCAGCGATCCAGCCGGTCGGTGCCGCTGTTCTGGATGCCGACCGCTTCCACGAAAGGCAGGTCGAACGCCGGCGTCATCAGCGTGGCGCGATACCATTGCCGGCCGCTGTCCTGAAAATAGATCACCCGGTCGCCATCCGCGCGCCAATCCCGGATCGCACCGTGGTTGATGAAGGGAACGGATGCCTCCTCGCTCTGCGCGGGCCGGGCCATCGCCGCCGAAGCGGAAACCGGCGAGGCGACCATGGCCAGCACAGCCAGCGGGGCGAGGAACAGTGCATTGTTCTTCATAGCTTTTGCTCCATCGAAGTTCATGCCCCCGACATGGCGCGGCTTCGCACCGGTTCAAGCTGCCGATACACTAGATTACACAACGTGACCTTTGCATGAATGCCGCGACCAGCCGGCTGTCCCATCCGGCGTGGCCAGCTTCGTCTTTCCTGCTGTATGTGAAGATCATGCGGACCGGCACCATTGCCATCCTCGCGAGTTGTGATCGCGGGGCGCGATTTGTGCGCCACCCCACCATGACCGGATCGTCGCCGCCTGGCGTCGCCTTAGAAGGGAAGGCATCACCATGGCCAAATCACCTCGCAGCCAAGCCGGCCGCAGACCATCTGCCGGCGGAGAGACGCATCAGGGCGCGGAGGATCTCGATACCGCCGTTCTGACCACCAACCATGGCGTTCCCGTTTCCGACAACCAGAATTCGCTGAAGAGCGGATCGCGCGGGCCGACGCTGCTCGAAGACTTCGTGCTGCGCGAAAAGATCTTCCACTTCGATCACGAACGCATTCCCGAGCGCATCGTCCATGCGCGTGGCAGCGGCGCCCATGGCGTGTTCGAGGCGACCGACGACATTTCCGACCTGACAAAGGCCGCGGTCTTTACCAAGGGCGAAAAGACCGAGGTATTCGTGCGCTTTTCCACTGTCGCCGGCGGCGCTGGATCGGTCGATACGCCGCGCGATGTGCGCGGCTTCGCGGTCAAATTCTACACCCGGGAGGGCAACTGGGATCTGGTGGGCAACAACATTCCGGTGTTCTTCATCCAAGATGCGCTCAAGTTTCCCGATCTTGTCCATGCCGTGAAAATGGAGGCCGATCGCGGCTATCCGCAGGCGGGCAGCGCCCACGATACGTTCTGGGACTGGGCCTCGCTGATGCCCGAGACCACCCACATGCTGATGTGGGCCATGTCGGACCGGACCCTGCCGCGCGCGTTCCGGACCATGGAGGGCTTTGGCGTCCACACCTTCAAACTCGTCAACGCGAAGGGAGAGGCGAGCTTCGTCAAGTTCCACTGGAAGCCACGGCTCGGCCTGCAATCCACGATCTGGGACGAGGCGCTCAAGCTGCAGGCGGCGGACAACGACTACCAGCGCCGCGACTTGTTCGAAGCGATCGACTCCGGCAACTTTCCGCAGTGGGACCTGGGCATACAGGTGTTCGACAAGGCCTTCGCCGAGGCGCAGCCCTATGACGTGCTGGATGCAACCAAGCTCATCCCGGAAGAGGACGTGCCCGTCCGCATCGTCGGCACGCTGACGCTCAACCGCAGCGTCGACAATTTCTTTGCCGAGACGGAGCAGGTGGCCTTCCTGCCGTCGAACGTTCCGCCGGGCATCGACTTCTCGAACGACCCGTTGTTGCAGGGGCGGCTGTTCTCCTATCTCGACACGCAGAACTCGCGCTTGGGCACGACCAACTTCCACCAGATCCCCGTCAACGCGCCGCGCTGCCCGTTCGGCAATTTCCAGCGCGACGGCAAGATGCAGACCATGGTGCCCAAGGGCCGCGCCAACTACGAGCCCAACAGCCTTGCCGCGCATGGCGAGGAAGGCGGCCCGCGCGAAAGCGCCTTGGCCGGGTTTGTCACGACGGACGCCGCGACGGGTGGGGAGGAGAACGGCGAAAAGCTGCGGGTCCGTCCGGAAACGTTCGCCGATCACTACAGCCAGGCGCGCCTGTTCTACCGATCACAGACGCCCAGCGAGCAGGCCCATATCGCCTCGGCCTTCGTGTTCGAACTGTCGAAGGTCGGCCTGCTCGATCAGGTGCCGCCGCGCATGGTGGCGAACCTGCGCAATGTCGACGAGGACCTTGCCCGGCGCGTTGCCAACGGGCTTGGCATCCCGCTCCCGCCCAAGGCGCCGGCGGCGAAGGAGCCGATCGACATGCCGCCGTCCGATGCGCTGTCGATCCACAAGAATATGAAGGAGACGCTCGAAGGCCGCGCGGTTGGCATTCTCATCGCCGACGGTACCGATGCCGCCGAACTGGACGCGGTGATCGCCGCAGTCCGAAAGGCCAAGGGCAAGGCCGTAATCGTCGCTCCCAAGGTCGGCGGGGCCAAGCTGGGCGATGGGTCGATGCGCAAGGCGGACGGCCAGCTTGCCGGATCGCCCACCCAGATATTCGACGCGGTCGCGATCGTCTTGTCGGACGATGGCTGTGCCGCCCTCCTGAAGGAAGCGGCGGCCTTGCAGTTCGTGATGGACGCGTTCGGGCATTTGAAGGCGATCGGCCACAGCGAAGCGGCAAAGCCGTTGCTCGAGAAGGCCGGCGTCGAACCGGATGACGGCGTCACGGGGCTTGGCAAGCCGTTCGTCGCGGCGGCCGCGCGCCGGTACTACGACCGCGAGCCGAGCCTGCGCACCCTGGCATGAAACTGCCGGCACCGCAGGACAGGGATGGCATCGTGGAGAACGGTTTGGCGTCGATCGCGCTGATCGGCGCCGGGCCGACCTCGATCTATACGCTCCAGGCCCTGCTGGCGCGGGCGGGTGGCCTTCTTGCGATCACGATCTTCGAGGAGCAGGCGCGGGCCGGGCTGGGGACGCCGTATCGTCCCGGCTGGAACGACCCCGCGATGCTCGCCAACATCGCCAGCATCGAGCTTCCCCCCCTGGGCATCACGCTGGTCGAGTGGCTGGCGCAGCAGACGCCCGCGCGGCTCGCGGGGTACAACATCGAGCCGGACGGCATCGACGAACGGACCTTCTACCCCCGCGTCGTGCTGGGTCATTACCTGCGAGACCGTTTCGCGGCGCTGGTCGCCGACGGACGCGCGGCCGGTCATGCGATCGACGTTCGCGCCAACGCGCGCGTGACGGACATTGCCGCGGAAGGGAATGGCCTGTGCCTTTCAGTTCAGCCGCGCGGCGGCCCGGCCTACCAGATGCGGTTTTCGCAGATTGTGATCGCGACAGGCCATGAATGGCCCGAGGAACCGGAGGTTCGGCCGGGCTACTTCTCCAGCCCGTGGCCGGCCAGCGCGCTCAAACGTATCCCGGCGGGGCCGGTCGGCATTCGCGGAACATCGCTCAGCGCAATCGACGCGGCGGTCGCGTTGGCGGTTCACCACGGCGCGTTCGTGATCGCCGCTGGCGAGGACTTAGGCGAGCCGGCGCCGGGTGAAAGCGCTCCGGCGGAGGACCAGGCGCTTCGCTGGAAGCCCCAGGCCGGCGCAGCGGCGCTGCACATCACGATGATGTCGCGCAAGGGCTTGATGCCGGAGGCGGATTTCTTTTGCCCGATCCCGCATGAACCGCTGACCATTTTCACCGAGCAAGCGGTGCAGGTCCTGATCGAAGCGGGCGGAACCGGCCTGCTCGATCGCACCTTTGGTCTGTTCAAGGAACAATTGCGGCTTGTCGATCCCGGCTATGCCGACGAGATCGGATGGGATGCCTCTGTCGAGACGTTCGGCGAGCGCTATTTCGCCGAACGCCTTGCCGTCGATCCCTTCGCGTGGGCGCAGGCGAATCTCGACGAAGCGCGAAAGAATTTCGAAACCGGGACCACCGTTCCATGGCGTTATGCCATCCTGCGGGCGCATGAGGTGTTCGCGCGGATCGTGCCGCATCTCGACGAAGAGGATCACGCACGCTTTTCAGGGCATCTCCAGCCGATCTTCACGGACAATTACGCGACCGTCCCCCACGCATCGATCGAGCGCCTTCTGGCGCTGCATCGCGCGGGTGCGCTGACCATCCTCGCGGTGGGTGACCAGGCCAGGCTTGATACGCATTCGGAAGCGTCGGGGGCGACCATGTGGTTCGACGGCCAAGCGCATCATTTCCCCGTATTCATCGACGCGACCGGCCAGCGGCCGCTGGAAGCGGAAGCCTTCCCGTTTCAGACCCTGCTCAATCAGGGCGTTGTGCAGGACGCGGGCGAAACCGGGGCCGGATACCGCGGGATCGTGATCGACGAAGATTTTCGACCGGTCTCGGACCAGCCCGCTTCCCGGCGCATCCATCTGCTGAGCCTGCCGTTCATTCTGGGGCGGCATCCCTTCATCCAGGGCCTGACCAGCTGCCACGACATGGGGGAGGCCGTCGGTGCGCAGTTGGCTGACCGGGCGGCCTGCGCGACCGGGGCCGCTACGCGGTCCTAGTTCATTTCCGGCCCGGCCACAGCCTGCGCGACCATCTCGTACCAGCTTCCGAGCCATTGCACCGGGGGCAGGATCAGGCGATCGACAATGTGCAGGTTCGGCGCGATCTGGGGCAGCACGAACAGCAGCAGGAGCATGATGGGCAGTCCGTAGGGCCGTACCCGCGCATAGGCCATGGCGGCGCGTTCGGGCAGTAGCCCTTCGACGATGTGCGACCCGTCGAACGGGGGCACCGGCAGCAGGTTAAACACCGCCAGGAAGATGTTCAGCGCGATGAAGTTCTGGAGATTGGCGGCGAGGAACAGCAAGGCCGTTCCCGGTTGCGTCGCATCCGTGGTGAAACGGGCGAGCAGGCCAAGGCCGATAGCTCCCAGCAAGGCGAGCACGAGATTGGTGCCGGGGCCTGCCGCCGCCACGATCATCATGTCACGGCGCGGATCACGCAGCCGGCGGGCGTCGACCGGCACCGGCTTGGCCCAGCCGAACACGGGCGCTTTGATCAGCGCCAGGAAGCCCGGAAGGATCACCGTGCCCATGGGATCGACATGGCGCAGGGGATTGAGGCTCAGCCGGCGTTGTTCGCGCGCGGTCGGGTCGCCCAGCAGACCGGCGACCCAGCCGTGCGCCACTTCGTGAAACACGATCGCCAGCACCAGCGGCACGATCAGTGTCGCCGCTTGCCACATCGTATCGCTCATGGATGCAAAGCCTCGCTGAAATGGCGCCGGCAGAGCGCGACATAGCGGTCGTTCCCGCCGATCTCGGTTTGCGCGCCGGCCCTGACCGCCGCACCGTCGCTGTCGACGCGCAGGTTCATCGTGGCCTTGCGACCGCAATGACAGACCGCCTTCAGTTCGACCAGCGAGTCGGCGATGCCCAGCAACGCGGCCGAACCGGGGAACAGTTCGCCCCGGAAATCGGTGCGCAGGCCATAGCACAAGACGGGGATGTTCGCCTCGTCCGCCAGGCGCGCCAGTTGCCACACCTGTGCCCCGGAAAGGAACTGCGCTTCGTCGATCAGCACGCAGGACAGCGGCTGCACCGCATGGGCGGCGGTCACGCGTGCCCACAGGTCGGTGGTTTCGTCGAACAGGTGCGCGTCCGCCGCCAGCCCGATGCGGCTGGCGATCGGTTTGCCCTCCCAACGATCATCGACCGCCGCGGTCCACAGCATGGTGGCCATGCCGCGCTCGCGATAGTTGAAATCGGCCTGCAGCAGCGTGGTCGATTTCCCCGCGTTCATGCTGGCATAGTAGAAATAGAGCTTGGCCATGCGTGGCGGCGATCAGCCCGCGTCGTCTTCGGGATCGCCGTCCAGATCGCGCGTGACGCGCGGATCGGCCAGCAGCGCGTCGATCCGGCTTGCCTCGTCGAAGCTTTCGTCGGGCAGGAACTTGATCTTTGCCGCGTACTTGAGCTTCAACCGGCTCGCCACTTCCTTCTGGAAGAAGGCCGTATTGGTACGCAGCGCCTTGATGACGTCCGCCTCGTCCGTTCCGAGCAGCGATTTCACGAAGACCGTGGCGTGGCGCAGGTCGGGCGACATGCGGACTTCGGTGACCGACACGGTATGCGCGCTCAGCACGTCGTCATGCACCTGCTGGCGGGTGAGCAGTTCGGACAGGATGTGCCGGACCTGTTCGCCTACCTTGAGAAGCCGGACGCTGCGGGTTTCGGGCGTGGAAGTGTTCAAGCGTGCCAAGGTCGTGTCTGTCTTTCCATCCATCTTCGCCGGGAGGCGGGCCGGTGAGCGCGCGTTGCGTGCTGTTCTCCGGCATCCCGGCCGTTTTCCGTGTAGGCGCTGACGAACGGGCCGCCCGCCATGCCATCGACGGTTCCGATATAGAGAGGCCGGCCGCCCATTGCGAGGCCCTTCGGCGCGCCGTGTCACAGGCTCCCGTTTCCACGGGGCCGGGGCTTGTAACAAGCGGAGAAATTTCTGCGACATTTTCGGACGGTTGGTGACGGACCTTGTCGCAGGGGCTGAGCGTTTCTTCCGCAACCACGCAGGAGACCGCATCATGAAGAAGATTGTTTCCACCGCCATCGCACTGGCCATGGTCCTTCCGGCCGCGACGCCCGCCCTGGCCAATCCGCCCCGGCATGAAAATGGCCGGCACAACAACGATCGGCGCGATTTCCGCCATGATGACCGCCGCGCGGGACCGGGCTATTCGCGCTATCAGCCCAATCCGTTCCGCAAGGGGCAGCGTTTCGAGCAGCGCCGAGCGCCGAACTACCGCGTGATCGATTATCGCCGCTACCACCGCCTGCACGCGCCGCCGCGCGGCTATCGCTGGGTCCAGTCGGGCGGGGATGCTCTGCTGGTCGGCATCGCGACCGGCGTGATCGCCTCGGTGGTGGCAGGTACGTTCAACTGACGATTGCCGCTCGTCACGTTTCGGGAATGGGTAGCTTTGATCGCTTTTTGCGATGAAAGTTACCCAATAATTCAATTTTGCGATTTTGGCGTTCCGCGAGACAGTCTCCCCAGGCACGCTACAGGGGAACTGGATCGCGCGGGGCCACGGCTTCTGCCGGACGCCTGAAAGAAAGCAGGGCTATCATCGGCATCGACGCACGGGGGTGTTCCCGCGCGGCAGATATCCTGTGCCTTGCTTGGGCGTTCTCCACCTCCTGTCCGCCGTGCCTCTCGGGTTGCATGAGAGAGGAGACGAGGACATGCGACGTACTTCGATTTCGATGATCGCCATGCTGGCGGTGGCCGTCACGCCGATGGCCGGGGTGGCCCATGCCGAAGATGCGGCGGTGGTGAACAAACCGACCACCAACAAGGATTGGTGGCCCCAGCTTCTCGATCTGCGGCCGCTGCGCCAGCATGCCGATGCGGCGAACCCCTATGGCGCGGATTTCGACTATGCGAAGGAATTCGCCACGCTCGATATCGCCGCCGTGAAGAAGGATATCGACAAGGCGCTGACCACGTCGCAACCGTGGTGGCCGGCCGACTACGGCAATTACGGGCCGTTCTTCATCCGCATGGCCTGGCACAGTGCCGGCACCTATCGCACGATCGACGGTCGTGGCGGCGGCGGGGGCGGAGAACAGCGGTTCGAACCGCTCAACTCCTGGCCCGACAACGTCAGCCTCGATAAGGCGCGCCGCCTGCTGTGGCCGATCAAGCAGAAGTACGGCCGCAAGATATCGTGGGGCGACCTCATGGTTCTGGCGGGCAACGTCGCGCTGGAGAACATGGGCTTCAAGACGATCGGCTTCGGCGGCGGACGCGTGGATTCGTGGGAGCCGGACCTAGTGTACTGGGGATCGGAAAAGAAGTGGCTCGGCAGTTCCGAACGCTTTTCAGGCGGCCGCAAGCTCAACGGGCCGCTTGCCGCGACACAGATGGGTCTCATCTACGTGAATCCGGAAGGGCCGAACGGTAATCCGGACCCGATCGCCGCCGCCGCCGACATCCGCGAGGCATTCGGCCGGATGGCGATGAATGACGAGGAAATCGTCGCGCTGATTGCCGGCGGCCACACCTTCGGCAAGGCTCACGGGGCACATGCTCCTGACAAGTGCGTCGGCGCCGATCCGTCCGCCGCGCCGATCGAGCAGCAGGGGCTGGGCTGGGCCAACACGTGCGGCAAGGGTAATGCGGAGGATACCGTCTCCAGCGGCCTGGAGGGCGCGTGGTCGGCCAATCCGATTGCGTTCACCACGCAGTACCTCGACAACCTGTTCGCGTTCGACTGGGTGCAGACCAAGAGCCCGGCCGGCGCGACCCAGTGGATACCCAGCGACAAGAACGCCGCGAATCTTGTGCCCGACGCGCATCTTCCCGATGTGCGCCACGCGCCCATCATGTTCACGACCGACCTTTCGCTGAAACAGGACCCGGCGTTCCGCGCCATCGCGCTGCGCTTCCAGAAGAACCCGCAGGAGTTCGCGGACGCTTTCGCCCGCGCCTGGTTCAAGCTGACGCACCGCGATATGGGGCCGCGCGCCCGCTATCTGGGCAACGACGTGCCGAAACAGGCCTTCACCTGGCAGGACCCGCTGCCTGTGGCGGACTATGCGATGATCAATGCGCAGGATGAAGCGCAGCTCAAGTCCAGGATCCTCGCGTCCGGCCTGACCGGACCCGAACTGATCCGCACGGCCTGGGCTTCGGCCGCGACGTTCCGGGGAACGGACATGCGCGGGGGTGCCAACGGCGCGCGCATCCGTCTTGCCCCGCAGAAGGACTGGGCCGCGAACAACCCGGCCGAACTGGCGAAGGTGCTGGCGGCGCTGGGCAAGGTGCAGGCCGATTTCAACAAGGCGGCGCCGGGCGGCCGCAAGGTGTCGCTGGCCGATCTGATCGTGCTGGGCGGCAGCGCGGCGGTGGAGCAGGCGGCCGGGAAGGCGGGATATGCCGTTGCCGTGCCGTTCAGGGCCGGACGGGTCGACGCCACGCAGGCGCAGACCGATGCGGCCTCGTTCGCGGTGCTGGAGCCGAAGGCCGACGCGTTCCGCAATTACTACGATCGGGCGGCTTATCTGGCGCCGGCAGAAGCGCTGGTGGACAAGGCCAACACGCTGGGCCTGACCGTGCCGGAAATGGCGGTGCTGCTGGGCGGCCTGCGGGTGCTGGATGCCAATGCCGCGGGATCGCGCAATGGCGTGTTCAC
Organism: Novosphingobium sp. EMRT-2; assembly: GCF_005145025.1. NCBI lineage: Bacteria > Pseudomonadati > Pseudomonadota > Alphaproteobacteria > Sphingomonadales > Sphingomonadaceae > Novosphingobium > Novosphingobium sp. EMRT-2. The sequence continues at coordinate 3,449,431 of NZ_CP039695.1, forward strand.
CACCCGTCCCGGCCAGTTGACCAACGACTTCTTCGTGAACCTGCTCGATATGGGCACGGTCTGGTCGAAGTCGGCCACCGATGCGGGCCTCTATGAAGGCAAGGACCGCACGAGCGGGCAGGTGAAGTGGAAGGCGACGCCGGTGGACCTGATCTTCGGGTCCAATTCGGAACTGCGGGCGGTGTCCGAGGCCTATGCTTCCGATGACGCGCGCGAACAGTTCGTCAAGGACTTCGCCGCCGCGTGGGCCAAGGTGATGAACGCCGACCGGTTCTGACGGCAAGCGCGATCACATGCGGAAAGGCCGCGCTTCCGGTGCGAAGCGCGGCCTTTCTGTCATTCGTCGAACCCCACGAAAGTTGCCGCCTCGGCCACCGACTTGCGCTTCGAGACCACGGCGTTGGCGGGGAAGCTCTCGTCGGGCCAGCCCATCGCCACGCAGATCATGATGACCTGATCGTCGGCGATCCTCGCGTGTTCGCGCACGACCGGGCTTTGCATGATGCCCTGGCTGTTGATCACGCAGCCCAGCCCGCGTGACCAGGCCGCGTTGACCAGCGCCGTCGTTACCGCGCCGCAATCGAACGGGGCGATATCCCCGCCGAACAGTGCGCGGTCATACGTGACGACGATGGACACTGGCGCGTCGAACTGGCGGAAGCCGCGCAGCACCCAGTCCAGCCGTTTTTCCTTGTCCTCGCGCGCGATACCCATGGCGCCGAACAGCTGCTTGGCGATTTCCACCTGCCGTTCGCGGTGCGCGCCTTCATAAACCTCGAACTTGCGGAACTCCCGGCTTTCGGGAACGCCTTCCAGGTTGCGGCGGGTGTTTTCCGCGCGGATGCGGTCGAGCGGGGCGCCGGTCACCACCGTGAAATTCCACGGTTGCGTGTTGAGCGAGGAGGGCGCGCGGATCGCCAGCGCCAGGATTTCCTCGATCAGTTCGCGCGGAACCGGCTTCTTCAGAAAGCCGCGAATGCTGCGGCGGCCATAGACGACCTCGTCGTAGCCAGGCCCGTTGCGTGTTGTCACTGTCCTCTCCCACCGACCGTTTAACCGCATGATTAAACGGTCGGTGGCGGAGAGCAAGAGAGAGGATCAGGCGGCCTTGCGCTTTTCGAGGTCGAGGCGGCCCCAGATTTCAACCAGCGCGGCCGTCAGGTCTTGCATCATCGCTTCGGTGTGCGCCGGCCCGGGGGTGAAGCGCAGGCGTTCGGTGCCGCGCGGCACGGTCGGGAAATTTATCGGCTGCACATAGACGCCGTATTCGGCGAGCAGGATGTCGCTGACCTTCTTCGCGCGCACCGGATCGCCGACCATCAGCGGAACGATGTGCGTGGAGGACGGCATGACCGGAAGACCGGCTTCGGCGAACAGGCGCTTGAGCGTGGCGGCCGACGCCTGCTGCGCCTCGCGCTCGACGCTCGACGCCTTGAGATGCCGCACCGCCGCCAGCACGCCGGCGACCAGCACCGGGGAGAGCGAGGTGGTGAAGATGAAGCCCGGCGCGTAGGAACGGATCACGTCGATGATCCGCGTATCGGCCGCGATATAGCCACCCATCACGCCGAAGGCCTTGCCCAGTGTGCCCTCGATGATGTCGATCCGGCTGGCCGCCTCGTCCCGCTCCGAAATGCCGCCGCCGCGTGCGCCATACATGCCCACGGCGTGGACTTCGTCGATGTAGGTGAGGGCGTTGTACTTTTCGGCAAGGTCGCAGATCGCGTGGATCGGCGCGATGTCGGCGTCCATCGAATAGACGCTTTCGAACGCGATCAGCTTGGGCAGCGCCGGATCGGTTTCGGCGAGCAGTTCTTCAAGGTGCTCGACGTCATTGTGCCGGAACACCTTCTTCTCGCAGCCCGAATTGCGGATGCCCGCGATCATGCTGGCGTGGTTCAGCTCGTCCGAGAAGATCACGCAGCCCGGCAAGATCTTGGCGAGCGTGGACAGCGTGGCATCGTTCGAGACATAGCCCGAGGTGAACAGCAGCGCGCCGTCCTTGCCGTGCAGGTCGGCCAGTTCGCGCTCCAGCTCGATGTGGTAGTGCGTGTTGCCGCCGATGTTGCGCGTGCCGCCGGAACCGGCGCCCACGTCATGCAGCGCTTCTTCCATCGCCGCGATCACCTTGGGATGCTGGCCCATGGCGAGATAATCGTTGGAACACCACACCGTGATCGGCTTCGGGCCGTTGTGGCCGGCAAAGCAGCGGGCGTTGGGGTAAGCGCCCTTGTTGCGGAGGATGTCGATGAAAACCCGGTAGCGGCCTTCGGAATGCAGACGGTCGATCGCCTGGTCGAAAACTTGATCGTAATTCACCCCGCCGCTCCTTGTGTCAGGCTCGAAAATGCCGGGCCATCGGCGAATGGCGCGGCTTGTACGCTTGTTGTTTGTGCTTGGCCAGCCGGTTTTCGCGCCTGCACCCGTGCGGGATCGCCGAAGCCGATATGGAAGGCACCGTCATTGCGCTGGCGCAAAAGCCAGTCGCGATCATGCTGAAAAGCGATGGTCAGGCCCGGCGTGCGCGCCTGCAGCGTGCGCAGGCCCTTGATCCAGCCGATCACCGTGCTGCGATCCTCCGGCGCAAGCCAATCCGCGATCAGCCGCGAACGACCCCGTGTTTCGGACAGGTTCCGCTCCATTGAGGTCACGTCGCCGGGGAACAGATATTCGCGCCCGCTGGCCAGCACCACATAGATCAGTTGCGATCCCGGCGTGTGGCCCGGCATCGGCATGACCGCGACGCCGGGCGCCAGCGCCGTCGCGCCCCGCGGGTCGATCGGCGCGGGCAGGGCTTTCGCCGTCTCGCCCGCGCGGCCAAGCTCTGCCACCAGCGCGGAATACTGCGCACGCGGCAGGAACAGTTTCGCGGCGTTACGGGCCATTTCGGATGACGCCGCGAAGCCGCCGATGTGATCGTAGTGTTCGTGCGTGAAGACGATGCGGTTCGCCGCGTCCATCGCGGCTTCGACGCGGCGCTGCGCGGCGGCGTCGTAGTCGGTCATGTCGAGCCTGCTGGCCTGTTCGCGCGTCAGCCCGCTGTCGATCAGCACCGTTCCGCCGGGGCCGCGCACGCGAAACGCGGCCGCCGCGATCCCCACCTTGCCGAAACCGCCGCCCGCGACCAGCAGCGTGGCCGGTGATGTTCCCTGCGCCACGATTTCCACATCGATCGCATCGGGGCGCGGCCCCGGCATCGCGGCGGCGGCGCGGCGTAGCGCGGCAATGTCGATCGGGCGTTCGGCGATCTGCCCGGTGCGGTTGTCGATCAGCAGCCAGTACGCCGCGCCCGCCACGGCGAGCAACAGGACAGCGGCGATCTTCCATCCCTTGCGCAAGAACCGTTCCCCCCTTGCGGCGCGCGCCTAAAGTATCGCGACGCGATCCAGGCCATAGGCGGCCAGCGCGGGCCTCAGGCGCTCCACATCCTGCCCGCCGCGCGTGAACAGCGCAACGTCGTCCTGCCTCCGGCTCCAGGCCTGGCCTTCGGTCAGAGCGGCGATCCGCCGGGCGATGCCGTCCGATCCATCGATGAACCGCACGTCTCCGCCGAAAGCGCGCGCCAGTTCCGGCTGCACCAGCGGGAAATGCGTGCAGGCCAGCACCACCGTATCGATCCGGTCGCCGCCCGCCATGGCGCGCAGCGCGGCGGCGGCGCGGGCATAGACCGCCGGATCGACCGGTTCGCCGCGCAACTGCGCTTCGGCGGCCTGCACCAGTTCCGGCGCGCCGTGGCGCAGCAGGGTCTTGCCCGCCGCGAATTCGGCTTCCAGCCGGTCGACGTAGACCTGCCGGATCGTGGCTTCGGTGCCGAGCAGGCCGATCACCCCGGTCCGCGTCATTGCCGCCGCCGGCTTGATCGCCGGCACGGTGCCCACGATCGGCACTTCCAGCACCTCGCGCACCGAAGCGAGCGCGATGGTGGAGGCGGTGTTGCAGGCGATGCAGACAAGGCGCGGGCGAAAGCGTTCGGTCATGCGGCCCAGCAGGCCGGAAACGCGCGCGGCGATCTGCGCCTCGGTCTTGGTGCCATAGGGCAGGCCGGCGTTGTCGGCGGCGTAGATCACCGGCGCATCGGGCAGAAGCGCGCGGACCTTGTGCAGCACCGAAAGCCCGCCGACGCCGGAATCGAACACCAGCAACGGCGCCACGGCGTCGACTTCGGGCGGCATGGCCGGCTGCCCGGCCTGTATTGTCGTGGCTGTTGCTGTCACGCCTGTCCGGTTTCCTTTGCTGGCCTTTCTGCCTTCTATCGGTTTCCGAACCGAAAAGAAAAGACGCCCCTTTCCGAACCCGCGCGATGAATTGTAAGAGTGCCATCGTGGATGCCCTGTTCGCCTCGCTCGCCGCCTATGCGCTCGGTTCAATTCCGTTCGGGCTGATTCTCACGCGCTTGGCCGGTGCGGGGGATCTGCGCAGCATCGGTTCGGGCAACATCGGCGCCACCAACGTGCTGCGCACGGGAAACAAGGGGCTGGCGGCGGGCACGCTGCTGCTCGATCTGGCCAAGGGCGCGCTGGCGGTGCTTCTGGCGCGGCACGTCTGGCCCGGCACGGAAGCGCTGGCGGCGTTCTTCGCGGTGATCGGGCACTGCTTCCCGGTGTGGCTGCGGTTCAAGGGTGGCAAGGGCGTGGCCACGATGATGGGCATCTCGCTCGCGCTCGCCTGGCCGATCGGCCTTGCCTATGCGCTGGTGTGGCTGGGCGTGCTGTTCGCCTCGCGCATTTCCTCGCTGGGCGGCATGTGCGCCGCGCTGGCAGCCCCGCTGGCGGCGTTCGTGGCGGGCTATGGACAATATGCCCCAGTGCTCGCGGTGCTGGCTGGGATCGTCCTGTGGCTGCACCGCGCCAATATCGCGCGGCTGCGCGCGGGCACCGAACCCAGGGTCGGTTCGGGGAGCGGCAGCGCCAAGTGAGCGCGCGCGGCGTGCCCGATCCGTCGCGGCCCGCCGATGCCCCGTTCAACCTTGTGCGCGAGGAGGCGTTCGCCCGCATCCGCCTGCTGCGCACGCCGCACATCGGGCCTGCCAGCTACTTCCATTTGCTGCGGCGCTACGGCAGCGCAACCGCCGCGCTGGAGGCCTTGCCCGAACTGGCGGCGCGCGGCGGTGGACGCGTCACTCCCGCCCCCGAAGCGCGAGTCAGCGCCGAGATCGCTCGCGTTCGCGCGTTGTGTGCTCGCTATCTCTTTCACGATTCCCCCGCCTATCCCGCTTTGCTGGCCGCGCTGGACAGCCCGCCGCCGATCCTGACCGTGCGCGGGGACGACGCGCTGTTGCGGCGCCCGTCGGTCGCCATCGTCGGCGCGCGCAATGCCTCGGCCGGTGCGGTCAAGCTGGCGCGCGATTTTGGCGCTGCGCTGGCGGGCGCTGGCTGCGCCGTGATTTCCGGCCTTGCGCGCGGGATCGATGCCGCGGCGCACCGGGGTGCGCTCGCCGCCATGGCCGACGGCGGCGGCACCGTGGGCGTCATCGCCAGCGGGATCGACATCGCCTATCCGCCCGAAAACGCCGCCTTGCAGGACGAGGTGGCGGAACAGGGCCTGCTGATCGCGGAGATGCCGCCCGGCACCGAGCCGCTCGCGCGCCATTTTCCGCACCGCAACCGCATCATAGCGGGCCTCGCGACAGGCACGCTGGTGGTGGAGGCAGCGCCGAAGTCCGGCTCGCTGATCACCGCGCGGCTGGCGGGGGAGGCGGGGCGCGAGGTCATGGCCATTCCCGGCTCGCCGCTCGACAGCCGCTCGCACGGCTGCAACCAGCTGATCCGCGATGGCGCGGTGCTGGTGCAGTCGCCCGAGGACGTACTGGAATTGCTGCGCGACTTCGGCGGCGCGCCGCGACCGCTGCTGCGCGAACCGGAAGCCCTTGCGCCGTCTTTCGCGGAGGAGGAAACTCCCGCCGATATCGAGGCGTTGCTGGGCGCGGCGCCCGTCGCGATCGACGAACTCGTCCGCCAGAGCGGCGCATCGCCGGGTGCGGTGCAGATGGCGCTGATCGAGCTGGAAATCGCCGGACGGCTCGTGCGTCATGCGGCTGGCCGCGTTTCGCTGGTCTAGGATCGGGAGGAGAGACGTCATGCAGGATCACCGTTTCGCGCGCCGCATGTTCCGCTGGGCGGCGATCTACGGGATCGTGGTGCTGGCACCGCTCTATCTCGCGCCCTTGCCCGAACGCGGGGCCGAAGTTTCGCTGGGTTTCATCGGGCTGGCGCTGGTGTTTCAGGCGGTGTTCTGGATCATCGGCGGCGATCCGGCGCGCTATCGCGCGCTGATGCCGTGCGCGGTGGGCGAAAAGCTGGTGTTCGGACTGCCCGCGCTGGCGCTGTTCGCGCAGGGGCGGGCCGCGCCGGCGGTGGCCGTGTTCGCGGCGATCGACGTGCTGCTTGGGCTTGGGTTCCTGCTGGCCTGGCGCAGGACGGCCTGATTCCCCGACCGACGCGGCTGGTTTCCGTTGAATCCGCTTGCGTGTGCCCCGTCTCGCCGTAATGTTCCGCAACAAAAGCGGGTCGCGGAAACGTTTCGGGATGGGGGACTATCATGAATTTCCGCAGCACGTTTGTGCTTGCCGCTGCGGCGGCAGGCTTCCTGATGACCGCGCCTACCGTTGCCTGGGCGGGCGATGACGCACCGGTCAAGGTGCAGGGCAAAGACGCAGTAAAAGGCGCTTCGCAAGTCGCCATAGCGGCGTTCAATGTGGGCTTCATTTTCGAATCGACCGATCAGACCAAGGCCACCGGCGGGCTGATGGGTGCTTTCGGTGGGGCGACCAAGGCCAAGAGTTCGCTCGTGGGCGTCACCCCGGCGATGATGCAGTCGATCGCCGACGCGGCTTATGCCGATTTTGTCGCCAAGCTGAATGCCGCCGGCCTGACGGTGCAGGACCCGACGGCCGTCTTCGCCGCGCCGGCCCTGGCCAACCCCCACGGACAGCAGCCGCCGGTCGAGATCGGCATCCAGCTTGAAAAGGGCAGCAAAGGCAAGGCCACCTACATGAAGCCCGCGGTGCTGCCGACGCTGATCCTGCTGCCGGGCGATTTCACGGGGAGCGGCATGTCCAGCATCGGCCTGAACATGTCCGCCGGGCAGGCCAGCAGCGCGCTGTCGAACTACGCCAAGGCGGCGGGCGTGCCCGTGCTGGACGTGACCTACCTGATCGACTTTTCCGACCAGAAGCGGCCAGGCGCGTTCAGCTTCGGTGGGCTGGAGGTCAACGCCAACCTCTCCGTCACGCCCGGCTATTCCCGGATGACCGCGCTGGGGCCGAACGGCAAGACCGTGACGGTCACGCTCAACCGGGGCGTGTCGGTGGATGGAGATTTCGTTGACAAGCAGGATGCATCCAGCAACCTCGACAAGACCACGCAGGCGGCGGCCAACGTCGGCGGCGGGGTGATGGCGGCGATGGGCTTCGGCGGAATGCGCTTCGGCAAGACGCGCAAGTTCGAATTCACTGCCAAGCCCGGCAATTACGAACAAGGGGCGACCAAGGCGGCGGCGCTCGCCAACGATCAGATGGTGGGGCAGATCGTCTCGCTGCGCTAGGAACGGAAGGACAGGGGTGCATGGCGGACGGAGAACGGAAAGTCGGCGTCAGCGAGATCTTTTCCGAGTTCGGCGGCACCCTGTCCCGCCACGCGCGCCTGTCGTCGTTGGCGGGGCTTGGCATCGTGGCGGTCACCTCGATCGTCGATGTCCTGCTCGGGGATAGCGGCGGGCAATTCGGGGGCACGATCGCCTCGTTCCTGATCCAGTATCACCTTATGGAGCAGATGCTGGTGGCGGACGGGCTGCTGTCGCCTTCCGTCAAGGGCAGGCGCTATCTCTCCGTCGTCGGAGCCAGCATTCTCACCACGCTGGGCATCATGCTGGGCTTCGTCCTGTTCATCGTTCCGGGCCTGCTGCTGCTGGCGCGCTGGTCGCTGACCTGGCCCTACATCATCGGCCAGGGCATGCGCGCGACCGAAGCGATGGGCGCAAGCTGGCGGCACACCCGCGCCTCTATGGTGTCGATCACGCTGGTCTATGTGCTCTGCATGGTTCTGCTGGTGATGCCGCTGGCGGGTGTCGGCCTCGCCGAAGGGCTGGCGTCCGCGCTATCCGGTCCATTGATCACGGGAGGAGTCGGTGGCACCATTCTCGGCAACGCGGTGGCCGCGCTGATGGCGGTGGGCGGAACCGCGCTCACGCTCGCGCTCTACCGGCTGCTGGGTTATTCGGGCGAGCGGCTGGCCGAGGTTTTCGGCTGACGGTTTCTGTCGCGGTGATCAAGGCAATGGGATGATTGTCGCAAGGCAAGGCTTGACGATCGGCGTGCGGCATCGCCACCCTCGCGCGTACACATACGCGTAAGGTCACGATATACCCGTCATGCAGCTTGTCATTGTTGAATCGCCGGCCAAGGCCAAGACCATCGAGAAGTACCTTGGCCCCGGCTACAAGGTCCTCGCCTCCTACGGCCACGTCCGCGACCTGCCCGTGAAGGATGGCTCCGTCCGCCCGGATGAGGACTTCGCGATGGACTGGGAGCTTTACGGCGACAAGCAATCGCGCGTGAAGGCGATCACCGACGCCGCGAAGGAAGCCGACCGTCTGATTCTCGCCACCGACCCTGATCGCGAGGGCGAGGCGATTTCCTGGCACGTGCGCGAACTGCTGTCGAAGCGGCGCGCGCTGCCCAAGGAGGTGGAGCGAGTCACCTTCAACGCCATCACCAAGGCCACCGTGACCGAGGCGATGCAGCACCCGCGCGCGCTCGATCAGGACCTGATCGACGCCTATCTGGCCCGCCGCGCGCTGGATTACCTGTTCGGCTTCACGCTCTCGCCCGTGCTGTGGCGCAAACTGCCGGGCGCCAAATCCGCCGGCCGCGTGCAGTCCGTGGCGCTTCGCCTGATAGTGGAGCGCGAGCGCGAGATCGAATCGTTCCGCGCGCAGGAATACTGGTCGGTCGTCGCGCGGCTGGAGCAGGGCGGCACCGAGTTCCAGGCCCGTCTGGTGCGCTTCGACGGCGACAAGCTCGATCGGCTGAGCCTGGGTGACGAAGGCGTGGCGATGCGCGCCAAGGCGGCGGTGGAAGGCGCCACGTTCCGCGTCGAGGAGGTCGAGACCAAGCCGGCCCGCCGCAATCCCTATCCGCCGTTCACCACCTCCACGCTGCAGCAGGAAGCGGCGCGCAAGCTGGGCTTTTCGGCCAGCCACACCATGCGCGTGGCACAGACGCTCTACGAAGCCGGCGCGATCACCTATATGCGGACCGACGGCGTGCAGATGGATCCCAGCGCCATCAGCATGGCGCGCAAGGCGATCTCGGACCGCTATGACGGGCATTACCTGCCCGAAAAGCCCCGGCACTACGAAACCAAGGCCAAGAACGCGCAGGAAGCGCACGAGGCGATCCGCCCGACCGATTTCGCCAAGGACCGCCATGGTTCGGGGGACGAAGCGCGGCTCTACGACCTGATCTGGAAGCGCGCGATCGCCAGCCAGATGGCGTCGGCCAGTCTGGAACGCACCACGGTCACGCTGCGCGAGGGCACCGGGCGGCACGAATTGCGCGCCACCGGGCAGGTGGTGAAGTTCCCCGGCTTCCTGGCGGTGTACGAGGAAGGGCGCGACCAGAAGCAGGATGCGGAGGACGACGATTCCGGCTTGCTGCCTATGATGAACAAGGGGGATACCCCGGCGAAGCGCGGGGTGGACGCCACCCAGCACTTTACCCAGCCGCCACCGCGCTATTCGGAAGCCAGCCTGGTCAAGCGGCTGGAGGAACTCGGCATTGGCCGGCCTTCGACTTATGCCGCCACGTTGCAGGTGCTCAAGGACCGTAACTACGTCCGCACCGAGAAGAACCGTTTCTTCGCCGAGGAATCGGGGCGGATGCTGACGGCGTTCCTCGAACGCTTCTTCGATCGCTACGTCGCCTACGATTTCACCGCCGGCATGGAAGACGAACTGGACGACGTCTCCGGTGGCCGGGCGGCGTGGAAGCAGGTGCTGGCCGCGTTCTGGCGCGATTTCAAGCCGAAGTCCGACGAGGTGATGGAGAAGAAGCCGAGCGAGGTAACCGCCGCGCTCGACGTCTTCCTTGAGGACTATCTGTTCCCGCCCAAGGCGGACGGCAGCGATCCGCGCCTGTGCCCCAAGTGCGGGGAAGGGCGCCTCTCGCTGCGCGGCGGACGCTATGGCGCGTTCATCGCTTGCTCGAACTATCCGGAGTGCAAGTTCACCCGCAAGTTCGCCCAGCCCGGCGGGGCCGATGGCGAAGGTGGAGACGAGGACGGCGCGCTGGGCAAGGACCCGGCCACCGGTCTGGAGGTGGTGCGCCGGTCGGGCCGGTTCGGTCCCTACATCCAGCTGGGCGAAGGCAAGGAAGCCAAGCGCGCCTCGATCCCCAAGGACATTCCCGAACTCGATCTGGAATGGGCGCTGAAGCTGCTCAGCCTCCCGCGCGAGATCGGGGCGCATCCGGAAAGCGGCAAGCCGATCACGGCCAGCATCGGGCGCTATGGCCCCTATCTGGCGCATGACGGCAAGTACGCGCGGCTGCGCTCCACCGCCGAAGTGTTCGAGACCGGCATGAACGCCGCCGTGGTCAAGCTGGCCGAAGCGGCCAATGGCGCGGCCGCGCGGGGATCGCGCGCGCCGGCCGAACCGCTCAAGACCTTCGGGCCGCATCCGACCTCGGGCGGCGAGATCAAGCTGATGGCGGGCCGCTATGGGCCTTACGTTACCGACGGCACCACCAACGCCACGCTCCCGCGCGACAAGCAGCCCGAAGCGCTGACGCTGGAGGAAGCGATCGTCCTGATCGACGAGCGCGCCGCCAAGGGGCCTGCCAAGGGCAAGAAGAAGGCTCCTGCCAAGAAGGCGGCACCAAAGAAGGCCGCGCCGAAGAAGGCGGCTGGCGAGAAGAAAGCAGCGGCGAAGAAGCCTGCGGCAAAGAAGGCGGCTGCCGAGTAGGTACGGAAGATCCTTGCGCGCCGGTCAGTTGATGATCGGCGCGTGGTCCTCCTCAAGCACGGCGGCCACGTTCGCCTGGACGGTGCCGGGGCGGGCGTTCTGCGCCAGCCAGGCTCGGAAGCCGTGCAGCTTCGCGGGCTGGATGCGTCCCAGCTTGTAGGCACGGGCAATGGCCAGCGCGGCATCGCCATTTCCCTGCCGCGCGGCTTGGATGTACCAGTCGAGCAGGTTGTCGTGCAGCGGCATGTAAGGATGCCGATCGCCTTCGCTCGCGACAAGAAACTCGCCGCGTTCGGAACCGCGTTTGGCGGCTTCCCGATACCAATGCGTTTCGCGCCCGAAGGTATCGATCCGATCCCAGGCGGGGTTGGGGTGCGCGGAGGCGGCGCGGTAGAAGTCGCCCAGGAAAAGCGCCGCCTGAACGCTGCCACCGTCCGCTGCCTTGACCACACAGGCGCCCGCCGGCGTATCCTCTATCGGCTTGCCTTGCGTCAGCACGGTTTGCGAAAGGCCGGCGGTGGTGCAGGCGGCAAACGCGCGCTCGGCTTGCGCATCGAGGCCCGCCGCGGGGGCGTCACCATGCTGTGGTGCGCAGGAAGCCAGCGCGGCGCAGGCCATTGCCAATGGGGGAAGGAACCGGCCCGTCAATGCCCCAGCCTTCGCAGCACGGTGTTGTAGTCGAAGTCGCCCGGGCCGCCGGTGCAGATGCCCGGCCGCACAAACAGGCAGAACTTCTGCTTCTCAGGCGCCTTGTGCTGTTGCAGGCATTCCACCTGCCGATAGGATGGTGGCAATTCGGGCGCGGACAGGCGCGGCGCGATGATCACGTTGAAGGCCGGCTCCATGGCCTGCGCCGATGCCGCCGAGCGGCGCCCTTCCAGCAGCGCGACGGGAACGGAGCGGTTGAGGTAGGTGTAGTTGGCCATCGGCAGGTCCGGTTCCTGGAAAAGCGCCAGGCCGCAGATGCCCGGCACCCTGCCTGCCTTGGCCAGCATAGTGTTGGCCGCGCGCCCATTGCCCCAATAGGCGCTGAACGGCTTGGTCGCGCCGACAACGGCGGACAGCAGGAACCACAGCACACACAGGGTGATGGTCGGATTGAGCCGCCCCGCCGCCCTCCAGCGCCCCGCCAGCGCCTTCCACAGGTCGACAGACCCGATCGCCGCCAGAAACACGGCCAGCGCGATGGCGAGGATGACGAAGCGGTATTCCTTGTGGGGGATCAGCGAGTGGCTGGCGATGACGACCAGCGCGATGATCGCCACGAACGGAAAGCGGCGCGCCCCGGCTACGAGCGACGGCAGCAGGGCAAGCGCGGCGACGTGCCAGGTGGTGCCGATCTGCGTCACGAACCACCACGGTGGCTGGGTGCCGAACGACGCGCTGCGGTTTTCGCCCAGGTTGATCGCGAAATTACGCCACAGCCACAGCAAGGGCGGCGCGCCGGCCGCCATGTCGGCGAGCGCGCCAAGGGCGATCGCCGCAAGGCTGCCACCGGCGAGCGGCACGAGCGTGCGGCGCGGATCGCCGCTGACCGCGAGCAGACCGATCAGCGCCAGCGCGGGCGCGTACTGGAAGCGGACGATGAAGGTCAGGCCAAGGAGCAGGCCGAGTATGCCGGCCAGCCTGATCGACGGGCGCTCACGCAGCCGCATCGCCAGATAGAGCGCGGGCACGGCCAGCGACAGCGCGATCCCTTCGCCCGACGGGCGCGCGGCGAAGTAGAAGATTTCCACCCATACCGCGCCGACCCAGCCGGCGACGATCGCGTGCTGCCGGCTGATCCGTTCGCCCATGGCGAAGAAGCTGGCGACCACGCCCAGCGACAGCAGCCCCAGCAGACCCCGCGTCAGCCACAGGTGCAGCATCGTGTCCGGCGCGATCGCGTGCCCGAGCGCGAGCGAAGGGGTGAGCAGCATCGGCACCAGCCAACCGCGGATGCCTTCGTGAAACTCCCACGCCACGATCCAGTGACCGGTCAGGCGGCCCCAGGCGGGCTCCAGATACTGCCAGATTTCATCCGGCTGATGGACGATGGTCTGGCTCGCCATGGCGAGCCGGAACACCAGCGCCACGCCAAGGATGGGCACGAGCGCGCGCCAGGGCGTCTGTTCGGGGCGCCCGGTGGCTCGGACAGGATCGCGCGGGGCGGGCATGTACGGGCTGGTCGATGCTATCGGAGGAGCTAACGGCGACGATCGGCGCGCGTCAACGGTCGATGAGGGCGCGCGCGGGCACCGGAGGCAGGGCGGGCTTGAGGCGATACAGCCGGAACTGGCGGGTGCCGATGGCGACAGTGGCGTAAGTCTCGTAATCGCGATCGAGCAGCCGCATCAACAGCGCGCGCGAAGACTGGTTGGCCGGCCGCGACAAGGGCTTGACGCCCACCATCACCACACTGGGACGCCGCGCCATGATCCGCCGCATCTCGTCTTCCACGTCGATGCCCAGCGAACGGCTTTCCACCGCCCCGGCAAGGTGCGTCGGGAAAATGTAGCTCGTCGCAAGGCAGGCGTTCGTGGTCTGGTAAAGCACCGGATCGCCTTCGTTCATGTAGAAGCAGCCATCGCCCAGTTCGGCCCGGATCAGACTGGTGGCGTGCTCCACGTCACCCAGCGTGCCGTGGTGATAGAACTGGTAGGCCGGGACGACCACGCCGCCGATCGCGCCCAGCCCCAGCAGGAACCGCGCATACCACTTCTCGCTGCGGATCTGCCGCCCTAGCGCGGGCGCGGCCAGAATGCACAGGGGCGCCAGCAGAGGCCCGACGTAGTGATCGTACCAGGTGCCGAACGCCAGGAATCCGGCGAAGGCCGCCACGCCCCAGGCCCGCAGCACATGCCGCGCGCGGGGATAGGAACCGCCGGTCATCGCCAGATGGTGCGGGGCATTGAAGATCGCGAACCAGAACGGCGCGAGGACCAGCATTTCCTTGGTCAGCCGCCACCAGGCTTCGCCATCTGACTGGCGCGACATGATCGAGAAGAAATTGGCCTGCATGAATGCGCCGGCATGGCCCATCGCGCCATAGATGCCGAGCGCCAGCGCCGTCGGCGCCAAAGCGGCTCCTACCCACAGCAGCGCGGCGGCGCCGAGCTTCTTCCACGACCAGACATCGGCATAGGCGCGGCCGAGCAGCAGGGCGCCGAAAGCGACGCCTTCGAACACCACCGTGTACTTGATCTGCATGGCGATGCCGACCAGCGCCATGATGCCCGCGCCGCGCCAGAGCAGTTGCGGGTCTTCCAGGCGCTTGAGCGTATCGACCACGGCCCATGCGGCAAGCGCAACGGGCAGGTTGAAGAACACCGGCGCCTGTCCCAGCACGCAGTTGAACACCGGCATGAACAGGATGTAGGCGAACCCGGCCTGCCACGCCCCGGCCCGTGGCGCGATCTCGCGCGAGAGCCGTTCGATCACCATCGCCGTCGCCACCGTGCTGAGCACGCCCGCCAACTGATAGGTGACGACGCCATCGCCCGGGAACAGGTGAAACAGCTCGAACAGCAGGAACAGGCCGATCGGCTTGCGGTCCCAGATGTCCACATAGGGCACCGCGCCGTGCAGCATCCGGTCGCCGACGAGCAGATAGAACTGTTCGTCGATGTGGATCACCGGATTGCCGATCAGCAGCGCGCGCAGCAGCAGCGTCAGCGTAAGGTAGCTCAACGCCAGCGTCAGCCAGTCCGGCAGGTGCAGCTGTCGCCATGCGGCGGCGGCCCGGACCGGAAGCGTGGCCGAGAGCAGGGGCGGTGCATCCTGGGTTCGGACCGACGTCGTCCGGACGGCACCGACGCTTTCGACCATTCATTCGCTCCGTTGCTGCTGCACGCTAGACCTGTAACGGGCGAGCAAATCGATACCTTCGCGCTCGCGAACGCGATAATGGCCGACGCCCCTCATTTGGCGCCATAACCTGTATCGCCAGTGAACGACAATCGGAAACCGCAAGGCGGCGCGATGGCGCGAACCGCCCGTGCGCCGGGATCCTGCGGGATACCGCCGTGCCGGTTAGCGTGTTGGAGTCCGCGGGGTTACGATGAACACCGGCGGAGGCGGTGTCGTGCCTGGCTCCGGGGCCAGCCGCCGCACGATTTCGTCGGCAATGGCGGCGTGGCCCAGCGCGGTCGGGTGCCAGGCGGGGCCTGTTCCAAAACCCGGATAGCCGGAGGCCCAGGGGATGACGGAACAGGGCGTGTGCGACCGGGACATGCGGGCAGCCTCGATCAGCAGCGCTCCTTCCTGCCCGGCGACGCGCGCGATCACTTCCCGCAGCCGGTCACCCACCGCGCGCCGGTCGGCGGCTTCGGCGGGGGTCAGGGGCGTGCGATCGCACAAGACCAGACGGGGCAGGAGCGCCAGATAATCGACGAACACCAGCCGCGCGGCCGGCGCGCGTGTCCGCACTTGCGCGGCGATCAGCCGCAGGTTGGCTTCCAGCGCGGTCCACGTGGCCTGATCGGGCAGTGGAGGCGGCACGGCGCATTCGGGCTTGCTGCGAGTTTCCGTGGAAAGGCGGCACAGCCCCGCGAAGAAATCGCTGACATAGCGCACGTCGTTGGCGCCGATGGTCACGGTGACGAGCCGGGTGTCGGGCGTGACGGCATCGATCTGCGGCGGCAGTTCGTCCCACTTGCCCAGGACGTGCTCCGTCTTCGCCGAACTGCACGTCGCGTCCGCCAGCGCCAGTTTCAGGCGCTGGGCGACGAGATGGGCATAGCTGGGGGCCGTGCGCGAACAGCGCGGCGGCGTGCCGGGGTCGGGCGGGCCAAGCTGGAGGCCGGACGCAAAGGAATCGCCGATGGCGACATAGCGCGCACCGGCTGGCAGACCCTGCGCCAGCGCACCCGACGGGAGGGCGAGAGCGAGCGCAAGGGCAGGGAGAACCGCCCGCAAGGCCTTCACTTCACCCAGTCCAGCCCGATTTCCTCATAGATCTCGCGGCTGTCGGCCCAGCCTTCCTCCACCTTCACATGCAGGAACAGGTGGACTTTCACGCCCAGCAACGCCGCCAGTTCCTTGCGCGCGGCCTCGCCGATCGCCTTGATCCGGGCGCCGCCCTTGC
Source organism: Novosphingobium sp. EMRT-2 (assembly GCF_005145025.1). Taxonomy (NCBI): domain Bacteria; kingdom Pseudomonadati; phylum Pseudomonadota; class Alphaproteobacteria; order Sphingomonadales; family Sphingomonadaceae; genus Novosphingobium; species Novosphingobium sp. EMRT-2. The sequence continues at coordinate 3,465,455 of NZ_CP039695.1, forward strand.
CCAGCACGATGGATTTCTGGCTGTCGCGCGCGATCACGATCTGCTGGTGGATTTCCACCGATCCGTCGGCCTTGTGCTGGTAGCTTTCGGGGCGCACCGCGCTGTCATAGGGCAGTTCGTCATGCAACTGGCGGTAGAGCTGCTCGCGCGTGATCTCGGTCGCCAGCAGGCGTTCGCTGGCATCCGAAACCTGATCTTCGGGATAGTGCCACACGCCTTCGGGCATCAGCGTGGCCAGCCGCCGCTTGAGTTCGGGCACGCCATCGGCGGTGAGCGCGGAGACGAAGAACACCTCGTCGAACGCCCCTTGCGCGCTGAGTTCCTCCGCCATGACCAGCAGCGGTTCCTTGGGCGTGGAGTCCACCTTGTTGAGTACCAGGATCTTCCGTTCCTTGCGATCGGCCAGCGCGGCGAGGATCGGTTCGAGGTAGTCGCGCTTCTTCTTGCGCGCATCGACCACCAGCAGGATGGCATCGGCTTCGACCGCGCCTTCCCACGCGGCGCTGACCATCGCGCGGTCCAGCCGGCGGCGCGGTTCGAAGATGCCGGGTGTGTCGGCGAGGATGATCTGCACCCTGTCCACCCCGCCCGCATCGGTGGGCAGATCCTCCAGCGCGATCCCCATCAGCCGCGCGCGCGTGGTCTGCGCCTTGGACGATACGATGGCGACCTTCTGGCCCACCAGCGCGTTGACCAGCGTGGACTTGCCCGCGTTGGGCGCCCCGATCACCGCGACGAGGCCGCAGCGTTCCCTTGCGTTGGTTTCTGTCAAAATAACTCCAATCGCCCCAAGCCTGCCGGGGCTGTTTTCTGTTTAGCGTGAAGCGCCGGTTGCCGGAAGAAGGCAAGCTGCCCGGTGGGCATTCTTTCCGCAGGCAACTCTTTCCGGCGGGCCTTTCAGGCGAACCGGTTCATGAATTCGCGGGCGGCGGAGGTTTCCGCTTCCTGCTTGCTCGATCCGCGCGCTTCCATCACGCCCACGCCCTTCACTTCGACGCTGACGGTGAAGCTGGCGGCGTGATCGGGTCCATCGCGGCGGACCAGCGTATAGACCGGGGGCTTGCGGCGGTTGCCGGCCGCCCATTCCTGCAACGCAGCCTTGGGGTGCTTGCGCTGGCCCGCGCCGCCCGCCATCGGCTTGTCCCACGCGCGACGCACGAAGGCCTGCGCAACGTCGAAGCCACGGTCGACGAACAGCGCGCCGATCAGCGCCTCCATCACGTCGCCCAGGATGTTGTCGCTGTCCGCGCCGCCATCGTCGCGCGCCTGCTTGCCGAGGCGGATGTGCGCGGGCACGCCCAGCGTGCGCGCCACGTCGGCGCAGGTCTCGCGGCTGACCAGCGCGTTGAGCCGCTGCGAGAGCTTGCCTTCGGCGGCATCGCTCTTTTCGTGCAGCCAGTCGGCGATGGCGAGGCCGAGCACGCGATCGCCAAGGAATTCGAGCCGCTGGTAATCACGCGCCTCGCCCATTGACCCATGCGTCAGCGCCTCGCGCCACAGGTCGTCGCGCAAGGGCGCATGGCCGGTCAGGGCGGTCAGGAAGGCAATCGTATCATCGGCCAGCGGTGCGGCCGGCACGGGCTGGGGCTTGCTCAGAACAGCCCCCCAAGCCGGTTCCAGCGCGCGGCGGTGAACCAGGTCCAGGGCAGGAACCAGTTGGCCGAACCGTCGGTGGACCACATGACGATGGTCGCGCGGCCGATCAGGTTGTCCATCGGCACCAGCCCGATCCCTGCGCCCTCTACTGCCGGGAAGCGGCTATCCATCGAATTATCGCGGTTGTCGCCCATCAGGAACAGCCGGTTCTCGGGGATGACCACGGGCGGCGTATCGTCCTGCGGGCGATAGCCGAGGTCCAGCACGTTGTAGCTTTTGCCTTCGGGCAGCGTCTCGCGGTACTGCGGATAGTGGCAGCTCGGCGAACCGTCCTTCTCCACCGCCTCGAACTCGGGCGAGATGCAGTTGGTGTTGGCCGATACGTGGATCACGAAATCCTCGATCCTCTGCTTGGGCACCGGCTTGCCGTTGAGATGCAGCACGCCGCCCACCATCTGCACGGTATCGCCGGGAAGACCGATCACGCGCTTGATGTAGTCCACGTCGTTGCCCGGGGGCGCCTTGAAGATCACCACGTCGCCGCGCTTGGGCGTGCCGGCCAGGATGCGGTGGGGCAGCAGTGGCACGCCGAACGGCAGCGAATAGCTCGAAAAGCCATAGGGCCACTTGGCGGCGAGCAGGTAATCGCCGTTCTCCAGCCGCGGCAGCATCGATTCCGACGGGATGTTGAACGGCGAGAAGATGAAGCTGCGGAAAATCGCGACCACGAGCACCAGCTTGATGAGGAAGACGGCGAAGCTGTCCTCCTCCTTCTTCTCCTTTTTCGGCTTGCCCGCGATTGGTGGCAGGCCTCCCGAACCCGGCGTTCCGGCGGGGGAGGCGGCGCCTTCGGAGGCGGCTGGAGTCTCGGGTGTTTCGCTCATCGTCGCGGTCATGTGGAGGGGGCGCGCTTTCGTCAAGTGTGTTGTGCATGCAATACACTGTGCCGGAATACGTCTGCGCACCCGTACCGGAGATGAACGGGACGCTTGGCGGACGGCCCGCGAGCGGGCATGAGGGGTTTCGCAACTGCGAAGAAAAGGGATACCGGCGCGATGAGTGGACAGGATCTTGCGGGCTGGAACGCTCTGGAAGCGCTGGCGCGGCCTTCCCTGAAGGACCTGTTCGGCGATTCGGAGCGTATTGCGCGCTACAGTACTGAACTGGAACTGCCGGGCGGGCCGATCCGCTTCGACTGGTCGAAGACGCACCTTTCGCCGGACGTGGAACGGGTGCTGGGCGAGATCGCCGGCACGATGGACCTTGCGGGCAAGCGCGAGCAGCTTTTCGCCGGCGCACGGATCAACAACACCGAAGGGCGCGCCGCCGAACATGCCGCCCAGCGTGGCGTGGGCAGTGATGCCAGCGTCGAGGAAGCCGGCGCCCTGCACGCGCGGATGCGGGCGCTCGTCGACGCGATCCACGCGGGCGTGCTGGGTGAGGTCAAAAGCCTGATCCATATCGGCATCGGCGGCTCCGCGCTTGGACCGGCGCTGGCGATCGACGCGCTAGCGCGTGAAAGCGCGCTGGTCGACGTGCATGTCGTCTCGAACATCGATGGTTGCGCGCTGGAAGCCGCGATGGCGGCCTGCGATCCGGCGACGACGCTGATCGCGGTCGCCTCCAAGACCTTCACCACCACCGAGACCATGACCAACGCCGCCAGCGCGCTGGAATGGCTGCGCGAAGGCGGGCTGGACGATCCCTATGGCCGCGTGGTGGCGCTGACCGCCGCGCCGGAGAAGGCTGTCGAATGGGGCGTGGATGAAACCCGGGTCCTGCCGTTCGCCGAAACGGTGGGCGGGCGTTATTCGCTGTGGTCGTCGATCGGCTTTCCCGTGGCGTTGGCTCTGGGCACGCAGGCCTTCGGCGAGTTCCTGGAAGGCGCGGCGGCGATCGACCGGCATTTCATCGAAGCCCCGCTGGACCGGAACGTGGTCGTTCGCGCGGCCTTCGCCGATCTTTACTACACGCAGGCGCGCGGGTGCCAGACACGCGCCGTCTTCGCCTATGACGAACGGCTGCGCCTGCTGCCCGATTATCTCCAGCAGCTGGAGATGGAATCGAACGGCAAGCGGGTGACGGCCGACGGCCAGCCGCTCGCCCGGCCCAGCGCGCCGGTTACGTGGGGCGGGGTGGGCACCGACGCACAGCACGCGGTGTTCCAGCTGCTCCATCAGGGCACCCATCTGATCCCGGTGGATTTCCTCGCCGTGAAAGTGCCGGGCCACGATCTTGATCCCGCGCACCACCGCATCCTGCTGTCGAACTGTTTCGCGCAAGGCGCGGCGCTGATGGCGGGCAAGGCTTCCGACGACGGCGCGCGCGCCTATCCGGGCGACCGGCCTTCGGCCACGATCTTCTGCGACGATCTGAACCCGGCAACGCTGGGCGCGCTGATCGCGTTCCACGAACACCGCACCTTCGTTTCGGCGATGCTGCTGGGGATCAATCCCTTCGACCAGTTCGGCGTGGAACTGGGCAAGGCGATCGCGAAGCAGATCGAGTCCGGCGGCGGGGAGGGCTTCGATCCGTCCACCGAGGCGCTGCTGGCGGCGGCCGGTATCGGCGAATAGGGCAGGGTCGGTGCGCAAGAGTTTCGTTAGTCTGGCAAACAAAACTCTTGCGCGCCGCCATTGGCAATCCGTCACCGGCTCGCCATATGCATCGCTCGACAGGAGCAGATCATGGCTGAGCAGGAATACGACTACGATCTTTTCGTCATCGGCGCAGGCTCGGGCGGCGTGCGGGCCAGCCGGATCGCGGCATCGCACGGCGCGCGCGTGGCCGTGGCGGAGGAATACCGGGTCGGCGGCACTTGCGTGATCCGGGGCTGCGTGCCCAAGAAACTGCTCGTGTACGGTTCGCACTTCGCCGAGGAACTGCAGGACGCCGCCAATTACGGCTGGACGGTCGAGAAGATGCATTTCGACTGGCCAACCCTGCGCGACGCGGTGCTCAAGGATGTCGATCGCCTGAACACGGCCTACACGACCACGCTGGAAAACAACAAGGTCGAACGCTTCCTCGAACGCGCCACGATCACCGGGCCGCATGGCGTGCGGCTCGCTTCGGGGCGGGAAATTTCAGCGAAGTACATTCTCGTCGCCACCGGCGCCTGGCCGGTGATGCCCGAATTTGAAGGCAACGAACACTGCATCACCTCCAACGAGGTGTTCCATCTGCCCGAACTGCCGCGCCGCATCGTCATCCAGGGTGCGGGTTACATCGCGCTGGAGTTCGCCGGCATCTTCAACGCGCTGGGCAGCGCGGTGACCGTGGTGAATCGCAGCGACGCGATCCTGCGGGGTTATGACGAGACGCTGCGCGACCGCCTGCTGCAGATCACCATGGCGCGCGGCATCACCTATCGCTTCAACTGCCCGATCACCAAGGTGGAAAAGCAGGCGGACGGCTGTCTGCACGTGTGGGTGAAAGGCGCGCAGGACCCGATTCCGGCCGATGCCGTGCTGGTCGCCACCGGTCGCCGGCCGAACGTTGCCGGGCTGGGGCTGGAGACTGCCGGCGTCGAACGGGGCGAACGGGGCGAGATCCGGGTCGACGATACCGCGAAGACCACCTGCGACAGCATCTATGCCGTGGGCGACGTGACCGATCGCGTGCAGCTGACGCCCGTGGCCATTCGCGAAGGGCACGCGTTCGCCGACCGGGTGTTCGGCGGCAAGGATGTGCGGATCGATTACGCCTGCATCCCCAGCGCGGTGTTCTCGCAACCGCCGCTGGCGGGCGTCGGCCTGACCGAAGGGCAGGCGCGCAACGCCTATGGCAACGTGAAGGTCTATTCGTCCGATTTCCGGCCAATGAAGAACATCTTCGGCCAGCGTCCCGAGCGCGGGCTCTACAAGATGATCGTCGATGCCCAGACCGACCGCGTGCTGGGCATCCACATGATCGGCCCGGATTCGCCCGAGATCCTGCAGGCCGCGGCGGTCGCGGTGAAGGCGAGGCTGACCAAGGCCGATTTCGATGCCACCGTCGCGCTGCACCCGTCGATGGCGGAAGAACTCGTCCTCATGCGATAAAAGTTGCAAGTTGCAACTTATGTGATAGTTTTCCCACACCAACGGGGAGGCAGAACATGCGGTTGCAGGGCAAGGTTGCGCTGGTCACGGGTGGCACCGACGGGATAGGCGCCCGCCTGGTTCGCCAGTTGCGCGACAAGGGCGTTACCGTCATCACCACCGGGCGCACGGCGGACAGGATCGCCGCCGCCCGGGCCGATGGGTTCGAGGTGATCGAGGCCGACCTGTCCCTGCCCGAAGGCGTGGACGCGGTGCTCGCGGGTCTTGCCGGGCGTGAGATCGCCATTCTGGTCAACAACGCCGGGGCGGGGACCGACCATGATTTCCGCAATGGCGCGCCTGATCTCGCGTCCACCGACCGCACCATCTTCCTCAACCTTCATGCCCCGATCCACCTGATCGCGCGGTTGATGCCGGTGCTGCGCGCGCAACCCGAGGCGATGATCGTCAACGTCACCTCCGGCCTCGGCATCGCGCCCAACGGGGGCGGGGCGGTCTATTGCGCCACCAAGGCAGGCTTGCGCAGCTATACCATGGCGCTGCGCTACCAGTTAAAGGATACCGCGATCCACGTGCTGGAAGCGCTGCCGCCGGTGGTCGATACGCAGATGACGGCCGGACGCGCCAACCGCAAGATGCCGCCGGAAGAATGCGCGCGCCAGATCATCTCGGCGATGGAGCGCAACGCGGACGAGGCCAGCGTGGGCATGGTCAAGCTGCTGCAACTGGTGCATTCCATCTCGCCGGCGCTGGCGCGCAGGATCATGATCCGCTTCTGAAAGCGGGCAGGCGGGGAGAAGAGGAATGACGGGCAAGGTTCTGGTGACCGGCGCAAGCGGCTACATCGCCGGCTTCGTGGTGCGGCAGCTTCTCGAACAGGGCTGGACGGTCCATGCCACCGTCCGCAACCTGTCGCGCGAGGCGGAACTGCGCCCGCGTCTCGGCGGAACGCCCGAGACCCTGCGCTTCTTCGCGGCGGACCTGATGGCGGATGCGGGCTGGGCGGATGCGGTGATCGGCTGCACGCACGTGTGCCACGTTGCCTCGCCGTTCAGCACCAACGCGCCGAAGCACGAGGACGACCTGATCGTGCCCGCGCGCGAAGGCGTGCTGCGCGCCTTGCGGTTCGCGCGTGCGGCGGGCGTCACCCGCTTCGTGCAGACATCGTCCGTCGCCGCGATCGCCTATGGCCACGGCAAGGGCCAGCATCGCTTCACCGAAAGCGACTGGACCGACGTGGACGGGCCGGACGTCTATGCCTACGTCAAGTCCAAGACCATTGCCGAACGCGCCGCGCGCGATTGGGTGGCGGCCAACGGCGGCGCGATGGAGTTCGTGTCGGTCAACCCCGCCGCCGTGCTGGGGCCGGTGTGGAGCGATGATTTCTCGCCCTCGATCGAAGTCGTGCGCCAGTTGCTCGCCGGTGCCCTGCCGGGGTGCCCGGACCTTGGGTTCGGCATCGTCGACGTGCGCGATTGCGCGGACCTGCACGTCCGCGCGCTGACCGAACCGGGCCTGGCCGGCGAACGCTTCATCAGCGCGGGGCCGTTCCTGAAACTGGTGGACGTTGCCCGCGTGCTCAGGGACAACCTGGGCAATCAGGCGCGCAAGGTGCCCACGCGCCGGCTGCCGGACTGGCTGGTGCGCTTTTCCGCGCTGTTCAATCCGATGATCCGCCAGATCACCGGCGAACTCGGCAACGTGCGCGATGCGAGCGCCGCCCACGCGCTCGAACGGCTCGGCTGGCGCACGCGGCCCGTGGAGGAATCGATCCTCGATTGCGCGCGCAGCCTGATCGAGCGGGGCATCGTGAAGGCTTGAGGAGGCCCGCTTGGGGGCTGGACCCTTGGGCGCGTGAACGATCCGCTGTGGAGGGAGCCCACTAATCTATGAGTCTGGACCGAGAAGACCCTTGTGAAGCTGTGCCCGTGCCGGCGAGTTTGTCCGCATCCTTGGAAGGTTATGGATGGGCGCGCGATAATGTCGGGGGATCAGGCGGTGCCGTTTATCGGTTGCACGGTAAGACCGATGCGCCTGACCTGTTCCTCAAGCAAGGTGAAAGCTCTGTCGCTGACGACATAATCGATGAAATGGTCAGGCTGCGTTGGTTGGCGAGGTACATCCCTGTCCCGATCGTCAAAGGCTTCTTCGCGACGCAGGACGAGGCATGGCTTCTCATGACGGCGTTGCCGGGACACACCGCATATCAGCTTCTGGAAGCACAGTCCGATGATCGCGCCGGGATAGTTGATGCGCTTGCGACGTTCCTGCAGCGTCTTCATGCGATCCCGATCAGCGAATGTCCCTTCACCAGCGATCACGCCTACCGTCTCGCGAAGGCGCGCGAACGAATCGACGCGGGTCTTGTCGAGGAAGATGATTTCGACGATGAGCGCGAAGGTTGGACTGCAGAACAAGTGTGGGAAGCGATGCAGCGCCTGCTGCCTATGCCCTCCGATTCCGTCGTCACGCATGGCGACTTTTCGCTCGACAATATTCTGATGCTTGAAGGTGAGGTGGTCGGCTGCATTGATGCAGGACGAGTTGGCATCGCGGATCGCTATCAAGACCTTGCCATACTGTGGCGTTGCCTCGGCGAGTTTGACCCTGCGCTTCAAGAGAGACTTCTGACGCAATATGGCGTGACCGACTTAGACCGGCGCAAGCTGCAATTTCATCTGATGCTTGACGAGCTATTCTAGCTGCTTCGCCACAATCAGGTGTTTTCCTTCAACATCCGTCATCGCGTCGTGCCCGGTCAGGCCGCTCCCACGGGAAAACGACGGAGAGCTGCCACTCCAGCCGCGCGCGATCCCGTCCACGCGGCCTAAATCCCTGCATACCACTGGTAATCGTGGTGGTCCTCCCAGTAGCCGCCCTTGCCGCCGTAGATGTCGGCCAGGCTGCTCACGGCCTGGATGCGCATCACGTACTTGGCCTGCTTGTACCCCAGTTGCCGTTCCACACGCAGCCGCAGGGGCGCGCCGTGGCCGATCGAGAGCGATTGCCCGTTCAGGCTGTGCGCCAGGATAGTCTGCGGGTGGAAGGCATCGACCAGATCGATGCTCTCGTAATAGGGCGCGCCGTCATAAAGATCGGCGCAGTGGAACACGATGTACTTCGCGTTGCCGGATAGCCCGGCGCGGCGCAGCAGCAGACCCAAGGGTAGCCCGGTCCACTGGCCGATCGCGCTCCACCCCTCCACGCAATCGTGCCGCGTGATCTGCGTGCGCTGGGGCGCGGCGAGGATTTGCGGCAGGCCGATCGCCAGCGGCTGGGCGACCATGCCGTCCACCACCAGGCGCCAATTGGCGAAGCGTTCGGCCACGTGCGCCGCATAGTCCGGCGATCCGGGATTGCGCGTGCCGTTTTCGCGGAACACGGGCGAAAGATCGGCGCGGGTGAACTCGCGGGCGAGCGCGTTGCGATCGGTGACGAGCCGTTGCGCGGTGCGCGTGGCCTTTTCGCCCAGCGTCAGCACTTCGCGCACCGAGGGTGAAGCGGCGATGCGGTCGCAGCCCGAAAGCAGCAATCCGGCGCCGCCGATCAGCGCGTTGCGGCGGGTGATGATGGTCATGCCGCGTCCTCCGTCATCGTGGTTGCCGGCGCCTTTGGCTGCGGCAGGCGGTACCAGCCCGTAATCATCGAGCGCAGTTCGTTGACCGGCCCAGCCAGCAGCACCATCGCCAGATGGACCGCGATGAAGGCCGCGAACCCCAGCGCGCAGAGAAAGTGAATCGAGCGCGCCGATTGCCGCCCGCCGAACAGATCGAGCAGCCACGGCCATGCCGCGTTCATTGTGGGCGACATGGTGAGGCCCGACAGGATCACGGTGGGGATCAGGATCAGGATCACCGCCAGATAGGCGATTTTCTGCAAGGGATTGTAGCGCCGCGCGGCTTCTCCGGTGGGAAAGCGCAGGCGGGCGTGCTCCTTGATGTCATGCCACAAGTGCGAAGGGCGCATTTCCGCGCGGGTGAGGGCAAGATCGCGCTGCAAGTGGCGGGAAACCAGCGCGTAGAGCAGGAACAGCGTGGCCGAGATCGCCAGCACCCACGCGAAGAAGAAGTGCCATTCGCGGCCGCCGGCCAGATCGTAATGCGAAGGGATCGTCAGCAGCGGCGGAAACGCCCGCGCCCCTTCGGACGAGACGCCCAGCAGGCCGCCGGCGGGCAGTTCCACGCCCAGCAGGTTCACGAAACCGCTATCCCCGTGGTTGCCGATCACCAGCCACGGCTGGTCGAAGTTCGCGCCGTACTGGCCCCAGTAGAGGCGGGGGTGGGCGTTGAAGATCGACATGCCGCTCATCAGCATCACGAAGATGCTGAAGGCGTTGATCCAGTGCCAGATGCGTACCGGCAGTTTCGTGCGGTAGATCAGCGGTGCTTCCGGTTGCGTCCGGTTGTCCGCGTCCGCGTGTTCCATCCCGCTCTCCCCTGTCAGCCCGAAGGCAGCATGACACAGCTTTGCGTGCGCGCAACGAGCTATCTGCACCACGACGATGACATTCGCATGAGCCGTGCGGACGGTTACGGGAAATGTTAAAGGGGCCGCGTCATCGCGATCAGGTCGCGGCGGGTGAAGCGCCGCGCCTCCGCGTCGGCATGGCAGTGGCGGGGCACGGGCAGCAGCGCCTGCGCGGCCGCCTTGCCGATCCACGCGATCTTGCGCCCCTTGCCAACCACCGTGCGGCTGTCCCACGCCTTCGCGCCGCGTCTCGCGACCTCCACGGCGATCTCGCCATAGATGCCCGCCGCCGCCAGGATTGCCCAGCGCTGGCGGGGGGCGAGCCTTGCCGCGCCGATCCGCGCCGAACAGCGGTGGGCCTGCGCCCGTTCGCACAGCCGCGCGGCCAGCCGGGCCATCGTCGCGCGGTAGGGTGGCTTCATCTGCTCACCCGGCGGAATATCGTGCTCCGCCAGCCATTCGGCGGGCAGGTAGCAGCGCGCCGCCGCGTCATCCTCGGCCAGATCGCGCGCGATGTTGGCAAGCTGGAAGGCCAGCCCCAGATCGCAGGCGCGATCGAGCGTATCCTCGTCGTCCGGCGCCACGCCCATGACCACCGCCATCATCACGCCCACCGCCCCGGCGACATGCCAGCAATAGCGCATGAGGTCTGCTTCGCTGCGGGGGTGCCAGTCGGCGGCATCGAGCGCGAAGCCGGCGATCACGTCTTCGGCCATCGCCGGTGTAAGGCCTGTTTCGCGCGCGACCACGCCCAGCGCGTCGAACGCCGGATCGCCGGTTGCCTCGCCCGCGAAAGCGCGCGCGGTCAGGGTGCGGATCTTGGCGAAGCTTTCCTCGCCGCCGTCTTGCGCGCCCAGCGTACCGCCATGGTCCTGCGCGTCGGCTATGTCATCGCACCGCCGGCACCAGGCGTAGAGCAGCCAGACCCGTTCGCGCGTGGCCGGATCGAACAGGCGGCTGGCGGCGGCAAAGCTTTTCGATCCGCGCACGATCGATTGCCGGGCGTGGGCGACGAGGGCGTCTCTCACGCCGCGGTCGTGAAAAGTTCCGGCCTCGCGACCTTCCGTCACAAATCGGCGGCTTTCATCGCGAAGATCGGGGTGTGCGGCACGTGCGCCGCCATCCGCGCCAGCAGCAGATCGAGATCGGGCTCCGCGATGATGATGTCACGATGGGCTTCGCGGATGAAGCCCACGTCGATCATATGGCGGTTGAAGGCGATCAGATGGTCGTAGAACCCGAAGGCGTTGAGCAGCCCCACGGGCTTGGTGTGGTAGCCAAGCTGCGCCCAGCTTACCGCTTCCCACAGTTCATCCATCGTGCCCACCCCGCCGGGGATGGTCAGAAAGCCGTCCGAAAGGTCGGTGAACGCCTGCTTCCGCTGGTGCATGTTGGCGACGACGTGCAGTTCGGTGCAGTCGGTATTGGAAACCTCGGCGCTGACCAGCGCTTCGGGGATCACGCCGATCACTTCGCCGCCGGCCTCCAGCGCACCGCTTGCCACCGCGCCCATCAGGCCCAGCCTGCCGCCGCCATAGACCAGCCCGATGCCGCGCCGGGCCAGCGTGGTGCCGACGTCGCGGGCAAGTTCGACGTACCGGGAATCGGCGGGCGAGGCGGAGCCGCAATAGACGGCAAGGCGTTTCACTTCATATCCTCCAGCATGAGACGGGCGGTCGCCTTCGCGCTGCCGACAACGCCGGGAATGCCGGCGCCCGGATGCGTGCCCGCGCCGACCAGATAGAAATTGGGAATCGCGTCATCGCGGTTGTGCGCGCGGAACCACGCGCTTTGCGTCAGCAGCGGCTCCAGGCTGAACGCGCTGCCCTGATAGGCGGAAAGATCGGTGGCGAAGTCGGTCGGGGCGTAGTGGAACTTGGTCCGGATGCGATCGTGGATGTCCGGGATCAGGCGGCGTCCGACTTCGTCGAGTATCCGCTTTTCCAGCACCGGCCCGATCTCGTTCCAGTCGACCGGCAGCTTGCCCATGTTGGCCACGGGCACCAGCGCGTAGAACGTGCTCATGCCTTCGGGCGCCATCGACGGATCGGTCACGGTCGGGTGGTGCAGGTAGATCGAGAAATCCTGCGGCAGCACGCCGTGCTGGTAGATGTCGTCGAGCAATCCTTTGTAGCGCGGACCGAACAGGATCATGTGGTGCGGAATGCCGGGCCAGGTGCCCTCCACCCCGAAATGCACCACGAACAGGCTGGGCGAGAACCGCTTGCGCGCCAGCGACCGGGCCTGCTGTTTCCCACGCGGATTGTCGGACAGAAGATCGCGGTAGGTGTGCATCAGATCGGCGTTGGAAGCGACCGCATCGAACGGGGCATGCCAGCCGCTGCGGGTCAGGACACCGGTGACCCTGCTGCCCAGCGTTTCCACGCGCGCTACGGGATCGCCCAGCCGCACTTCGCCGCCCAGCCGTTCGAAGTGGCGGACCATGCCGGCGATCAGGCGGTTGGTGCCACCCCTGGCCCACCACACGCCCCCATCCTTTTCCAGCTTGTGGATCAGGGCATAGATCGCGCTGGTGTTCATCGGGTTGCCACCGACGAGCAGGGTGTGGAAGCTGAATGCCTCGCGCAGCTTTTCACTTTCGACGAAGCTCGATACCATCGAATAGACCGACCGCCACGCCTGATAGCGTGCCAGCGCGGGGGCGGCCTTGATCATGCTGGAAAAGTCGAGGAACGGCACCGCGCCCAGCTTGACGTAGCCTTCCTCGAAGACGCCCGCCGAATAGCGCAGGAAATCCTCGTACCCCACGACGTCACCGGGTGAGATGCGCGCGATTTCGGCGCGCAGGTGGGCTTCGTCGTTCGAATAGTCGAATATCGTGCCATCCGGCCAGTTCAGCCGGTAGAACGGGGATACCGGCATCAGGTCCACGTCGTCGGCCAGGCGATGTCCGCTGAGGTTCCACAGCTCCTCAAGGCACGGCGGATCGGTGATGACCGTCGGTCCGGCATCGAACGTGAAGCCATTGCGTTCCCAGTACCAGGCGCGCCCGCCCGGCTTGTCGCGTGCTTCGATGACGGTGGTCTGGATGCCGGCCGACTGCAGGCGGATGGCCAGCGCCAGTCCGCCAAAGCCGGCGCCGATGACACAGGCTCGTTTCACTTGCGCACTCCCGATGGCGATTGGCTGGAATGATGCAGCGGCTGGGGCCTGGCGCCCAGTCCGGTCAGCACGCCGATGGCCTTGCTGATCGCGACCGGAGGACGCCCCGCGAGAATGCGCATCTTGTCGAGCGGGGTCGACCGTCCGGCGTAGAACCGTTCGATCAGGCGCTGGTCCAGACCGTAGAAGCGTTGCAGCACGCGATAGCGGTCCCGTGGCTCCGCAGCGGCGAACAGCATGGAGGAGAGCGCCCGGTCGAACCGTCCGCGCTGCCAATGGCGTCTGGCCCATTCCTCGCTGAACACGGCAAGCGCCTGGCCCGAGAGATCGTCCTGCCGCGCCAGCGCCAGCGCGAAGCGCACGGCATCGGGGACCGAGTAGCTGGTGACCGCGTGGAACAGGCCGGCGCGGCTGCCGGCGCGGGCGATCTGCCCACCGGTCGCGCGCCAGAACCCGTCGAAATCGCCGCCGGCGACAACCGGCAGCACGCCGGTTTCCTCGTCGAGCACGGCTTCCACGCGCCAGCCGCGCGCCAGCGCATAGGCTTCGATCCGGGCGTGGATGGCGGAGATGTCGAGATGGGGGCCGTCCGCATAGTAGGTGTCCTCGATGAACACCTCGTCGGGCGCGAAGGGCAGGCAATAGAGGAAACGGTAGCCATCGATCTGCTCGACCGTGGCGTCCATGATGACGGGCCGCTCCAGCCCGTGCGGGGCTTTCAGTTTCAGCCGCTGGCCCACGAACTTCTGCCAGCCGCCGGTGAGGTGCCCGGCCAGCCGCACCCCGCGTGCGTCTATCACCGCACGAGCCTCAAGCCGGGTGCCGTCGGACAGCGTGACCGCCGTTTCGCTGCACGCCAGCGCGCGCCGGTTGCACAGGATTGCGTCTGCCGGCAGCGCGGCGCGCAGCGCGGCGTCCAGACGGGCCGATGTCATCGCGTAGTAGCTCGTATCGAGCTGGCGATCGTATTGCGGAAAGCGGACCGTGTATCCCGGCCACGCCGCTTCGACGAGCGGCGCCAGCAGCTCGCGCCCGGCCTTGCCCACGTCGCTGCCGAAGAATGACCAAAGATGGTGGCCGCCCAGCGTTTCGCCCTGTTCGACCAGGCACAAAGACAGGTCCGGCCGAGCGCGCGCGAAGGCAAGCGCCGCCAGACCGCCCGCAAGGCCGCCGCCAAGAATAACGATGTCGCAAGTTCGCGAACTCATCCCGATTCACCTAGGCGTTCGACCGGAACGGCGCAACTGCACCATGGGGCCTATCAAGGGTTTGGCAATTCCGTGAGGCTAAGGGGTAGCGATGAAGGCCGATTTTGCATCCCCTCTGCCGCTGACGCCCGACCGGGCAAGGACCGTCGTGGCGCTGCTTATCGCGGCGCTGATCGTCGGCATCCTGCTGGGGGAAGGGCGGCCGCCGATCTGCCCGTGCGGCGTGGTGCGCCTGTGGCAGGGCGTGGTGGAATCGCCCGAAAACAGCCAGCAGGTTTCGGACTGGTACAGCTTCAGCCATCTTATCCACGGAATGCTGCTCTATGGCGCGGCGCGGCTGCTGTGGCGCGTGCCCGCGCTGGCACGGCGGGTTTCGTCGCGCTGGGCCTTGCCATTCGCCGTGCTGATCGAGGGATCGTGGGAACTGCTTGAAAACTCGCCGATCATCATCGATCGCTACCGGTCGGTTACGGTATCGTGGGGCTATTCCGGCGACAGCGTGCTCAATTCGGCAAGCGACATCGGTTTCATGACCCTCGGCTTTCTTGTCGCCTCGCGTCTGCCGGCACGGGCCACCATCGCGCTGGCGATCGCGTTCGAACTGTTCACGCTGGCAATGATCCGCGACAACCTGACGCTCAACGTGCTGATGCTGGCGTGGCCGATCGAGGCGATTCGCCACTGGCAGGCCGCTGCCTGACCGCATTCCGGCCGGTTTTGGAATTTTTCCGGGTGACCGGAAAGATTTCCGGGGGCGGGATGAAGGGTGGTCTGCCCGCCCCCGGAGCGGGAGCGGGTCCGGGGGGGCCGCTCCCAAGGCTGGAAATTCGAGAGATCAAATTCCGCTACGGCATCGGACCGTCCTTGCGTCGGTTCGGTCTACCGTTGCGAGCGGTTCTTGCACGGCTGCACATGACGCAGGATGATCCGGCGCATGAACGTTCGTTAATTCTTGGGCCGATCGTGCGCGGCGCGTGACGCGATGTTCTTGATCCCAGTCAATGCGCAAGGCACTCTTCTGCCGAAGCAAGGCAGGTGAACCGGCAAAAGCCGGCATCCATAAGCCGGCTCATGGAGAGGTATGATGGCTCAGGAAGCGAAGACGGATCACGTTGACGTGCTGATTGTCGGCGCCGGCATTTCCGGCATCGGATCGGCCTATCACTTGCAGGACCAGTGCCCCGGCAAGAGCTATGTCGTGATCGAGGCGAAGGATACGTTCGGCGGGACGTGGGAAACCCACAAGTACCCCGGCGTCCGTTCGGACTCCGATCTCTACACCTTCGGGTACCGCTTCAAGCCCTGGATCGGCGCGCCGATCGCCAGCGCCGATGAAATCCTCAAGTACATGGGCGAGGTGATCGACGAGAACGGCATCGGCGAACACATCCGCTATGGCCACCGCATCACCGGCTGCCACTGGTCCAGCGCGGACAACCTGTGGACGGTGGAAGCCACGCGCAAGGCGGACGGGGCGAAGGTGACCTTCACCGCCAATTTCCTGTGGATGTGCCAGGGCTATTACGATCACGAGAAGCCCTATGTGCCCGACTGGACCGGCCTTTCGGACTACAAGGGCACGTTCATCCACGCCCAGTTGTGGGACCCGGCGATCGACGTCAAGGGCAAGCGGGTGCTGGTGATCGGCTCGGGCGCGACCGCCGCCACGGTCGTTCCGGCGTTTTGCGATGCCGGCGCGCAGGTGACGATGCTCCAGCGTTCGCCGACCTATTTCTTCTGCCACCCCAACCAGAACGAACTGGCCGATCGTCTGCGCCAGATCGGCATCGACGAACCGACCATCCACCGTGTCGTGCGCGCGCAGGTCATGCACGATCAGGACGTGCTGACGAAGCGCTGCCAGACCGAACCGGACGTGGTGTTCGAGGAGCTGAAGGCGCTGGTGCGCGCCTATGCAGGTGAAGACTTCACGTTCGAGCCGCATTTCACCCCCAAGTATCGCGTGTGGCAGCAGCGCCTAGCCTTCTGTCCCGATGGCGACCTGTTCCAGCATGCTGCGGCCGGTCATGTGCGGGTGGTGACCGACACGATCGACCGCTTCACCGAAAAGGGCGTGCGGACGGCCTCGGGCGAGGAACTGGAGGCCGATATTGTGGTCGCCTGCACCGGCTTCCGCCTGTCCGTGATGGGCGACATTCCCTTCGCCGTCGATGGCAAGGCGGTCAACTGGCACGATACAGTCAACTATCGCGGCATGATGTTCACCGGCGTTCCCAACCTCGTCTGGGTCATGGGCTATTTCAGGGCGAGCTGGACGCTGCGTGTCGACATGCTGGGCGATTTCGTGTGCAAGCTGCTCAACCACATGGATGCGCGCGGTGCGAAGCGGATCGACGTGGCGCTACGGCCCGAGGACGAGGGGATGGAGCTTGGGCCGTGGATCGAGCGCGACAACTTCAATCCCGGCTATCTCATGCGCGGACTGGATGAGTTGCCGCGCGGAGGCGACAAGCCGGAATGGCGGCACAATCAGGACTATTGGGCCGAACGCGTGGAAATCCCGGCGATCGATCTGGAAGGCACGGAATTCGTCTATGATGGCGTGAAACGGACGGCCTCGGCGAAAGCGGAGGAACCGGTCGCGGCCTGATCGCGCGGCTTCCCGTCGTATTTGACCGTCCGCTTGCCGTTGCGGCGGCGCATCCGGCGTTCCTTGGCTGGACGCGCCGCCGCAATGCGCCTAATGCTGGCTCACACCCCGGGGAGCCTGCGTTTCCAAAAGGCTGAGAGGTGGGTTTCGCAGCCCACGACCCGTCGAACCTGAACCCGTTAGCACGGGCGGAGGGAAGGGCGGCCGCGCTGGCGCTCTTCGTCCGTCCCAGGAAGGAAGCGTGCCATGGCCGACATCAACTCCCCCCTCGAAATTGGCGTGACGACCGGCCCCATTCGCGGCAGCCGCAAGATTTACGTTGAATCGCCGAACTTTCCGGGGGTGAAGGTCGCCATGCGCGAAATCGCGCTGGAGCCGTCGTCGGGCGAAGCGCCGCTGCGGGTCTATGACACTTCGGGCGCCTATACCGATCCTGCCGCCACGATCGACATTGCCGCCGGCCTTGCCCCGCTGCGCCACGACTGGATCGTGGCCCGGGGCGATGTGGAGACCTATTCCGCGCGCGAGGTGAAGCCCGAGGACAATGGTCAGCTCGGCCCCGACCGTTCGGGTGGCGTCCCGCCGTTCCCCAACGTGAACACGGCGCCGCTGCGGGCCAAGGCGGGGCAGAACGTCACGCAGATGCACTATGCCCGCCGGGGTATCATCACTCCCGAGATGGAATATGTCGCCATCCGCGAGAACCTGGGGCGCAAGCAACTCAAGGAAGCGCTGGCGCGCGATGGGCAGGATTGGGGCGCGAGCATTCCGGACTACGTGACGCCCGAATTCGTGCGCGAGGAAGTGGCGCGTGGCCGGGCGATCATTCCCAGCAACATCAACCACCCGGAAAGCGAGCCGATGGCGATCGGCCGCAACTTCCTGGTGAAGATCAACGCCAACATCGGCAATTCTGCGGTGGCCTCGGACGTCGCCAGCGAAGTCGACAAGATGGTCTGGTCAATCCGCTGGGGTGCGGACACGGTGATGGACCTGTCCACCGGCCGAAACATCCACGACACGCGCGAATGGATCCTCCGCAACAGCCCGGTGCCGATCGGCACCGTGCCGATCTACCAGGCGCTGGAAAAGGTCGGCGGCATCGCCGAGGATCTCACCTGGGAAGTGTTCCGTGATACGCTGATCGAACAGGCGGAGCAGGGCGTCGATTACTTCACGATCCACGCCGGCGTGCGCCTGCCCTATATTCCGATGACCGCCAAGCGCGTGACCGGCATTGTCAGCCGTGGCGGCTCGATCATGGCCAAGTGGTGCCTGGCGCACCACCGCGAGAGCTTCCTCTACGAGAAGTTCGACGAAATCACCGAGATCATGAAGGCCTATGACATCGCCTATTCGCTGGGCGATGGCCTGCGCCCCGGTTCGGTGGCCGACGCTAACGACGAGGCACAGTTCGCCGAGCTCTACATGCTGGGCGAACTGACCAAGCGCGCCTGGGCGCAGGACGTGCAGGTGATGATCGAGGGGCCGGGCCATGTGCCGATGCACAAGGTCAAGGAGAACATGGACAAGCAGCTTGCCGCCTGCGGTGAAGCGCCGTTCTACACGCTCGGGCCACTCGTTACCGACATCGCGCCGGGCTACGACCACATCACCAGCGGCATCGGTGCGGCGATGATCGGCTGGTTCGGCACGGCGATGCTGTGCTACGTCACGCCCAAGGAGCACCTTGGCCTGCCCGATCGCGACGACGTGAAGGTGGGCGTTGTCACCTACAAGCTCGCCGCCCACGCCGCCGATCTCGCCAAGGGGCACCCGGCCGCCAAGCTGCGCGACGATGCGCTGAGCCGCGCGCGCTTCGAGTTCCGCTGGCGCGACCAGTTCAACCTCAGCCTCGACCCAGATACGGCCGAGCAGTACCACGACCAGACGCTGCCCGCCGAAGGTGCCAAGACCGCGCACTTCTGTTCGATGTGCGGCCCGAAGTTCTGCTCGATGAAGATCACGCAGGAAGTGCGCGATTTCGCGGCGAAGCAGAACCAGCCCAGCACCGGCTTCATCGCGGCGGACGAGGCGGAGAAGGGCATGGCCGAGATGAGCGAGAAGTACCGCGAAGCGGGCGATCTCTATATCCCGGCGGCGGAATAGGCGGCGGTTCCGTACAATCGGCCGCGCCCATTTCCTGTTAGGCTTCCTGTCCTGATGGATGGGGAGCCTGACAGCCATGTTTCACGGGAATGTAAGCCTTGAAATCGCGCAAGGGCTGCAACTGCTCAAGAAGCGGATCGACGCCGCGCGCATACCGCCCTCGAAGCTTGACGAGACGCTGAACATCGCCACCTGGAACGTCCGCGAATTCGGGAAGAAGCGGCGTAGCGAGGCGGCGATCCATTATATCGCGGAAATCATAGGCCAGTTCGATCTGGTCGGGCTGGTCGAACTGCGTGACGACCTGACCGATCTCCATCGGGTGCTTTGCATCCTCGGGCCTTATTGGGATGCGGTCTATTCCGATGCGGTTCTCGATGCGGGCGGCAATCGCGAACGGATCTGCTATCTGTTCGACAGCCGGACGGTACGTTTCAACGGCATGGCGTGCGAGGCCAGCCCCCCGCGCAAGAAGCGCGGGACCGAATACATTGCCGAGGATTCCTGGTGGCGATCGCCCTATGTGGCCGCGTTCAAGGCCGGAAACTTCGATTTCCTGGCCTTCACCACGCATGTCCGCTGGGGTGATAGCGACGCAGCGCGGCTGAAGGAAATCCAGGGCCTTGCCGATTGGGTGAAAGCCAAGGCTGCCGAAAAGCACGCCGAGGACAAGGACATCATCGTGATGGGGGATTTCAACATTCCCAGCCGCCAGGACCCGATGTTCGCGGCGATCACGTCGGGCGGGCTGAAACTGCCCACGGCCCTGCTCGATGACAGCTTCGGCACCAATCTCGCGCGTGACAAGCGCTATGACCAGATCCTGCACATGCCGCGCTTCGAGGACAATTTCACCAACGCGGGCGGCGTGGTTGATTTCTACGCCAGCGATCACAAGCCGCTGTTTCCCGATATCGACAAGCAGGCCTTCACCTACCAGATGTCCGATCACCTGCCGCTGTGGATACAGATCAATACCGATATCGACGGCATGTTACTGGAGCAGATCATTCAGCGGAAATCGCGTTGACGGCGCTTCGGCCGCTTGTCCGAAGCGCCCGAAAGCGATTGCCATCCACGGCGCTTTGACTACTCTTCCAGGCTCGGGGATTTGTCATGGGGGCAAGGTGATCTTTCTTCGACGTTTGCAATGGCGCGGTGTCGCAGCGTTCGTTTGTGCGCCCGCGCTGGCGCTCATTTTGCCATCGCCGGCGGCGCACGCGTGCCCGCGATCGGATGCCTTGGCGCCCAAGAATGCAAAAACGCAGTACCGGCAGCGGGAAGATCGCTGCGAAGGGATCTACGCCACGCCGGTATCGACCACGTCGCGTCCCCGCATTGTCGGCTTTCACCGGAAAGCGTTTCCCGGCGTCGCGTTCTCGACCATACCGTCCACCTCGCTCAGCCTTCTCGTTGGATCGCAATCGCGTCCGGTGAGCATCAGGGCCATATCGCTGCGGCCGCGGACCTATTACGCAATGGATACGGACCTTGCGGCGGGGCGGTCCGGCTATTCCTGGAAAACGTCCATACTGTCGTCGCCGGAACTGGCGTTGCGCGCCAATGAACTGGGCGTGCTGGCCTGCGACAACATGTGCCTTCCGCAGGCCACGACTTCGTATTTCCCCGTCGAGCTTGCGATCCCCGCCTCGCCCGCGCAGGCGGTGGGATATGTGCTGATCTTCCAGTCGGATGTCAGCATAGAACGCGCGGCGGTCACGCTACAGGATGCGAGCGGCGCCACCGTGCTGCAGCGCCAGCTTAACGGCCGTTACGTGGGGTCATGGCCGATAACGGCCGCGATCGGGCAGCCGCGTGCGGGTACCTATCGGGTCAGGCTGACGGCCGAGGCAAGCGACGGCACCCGCCTCAACGCCGCTTATTCGATCGTGATTCCCTGAGGATGACCGCCGGGACGCCAACACCGGCGCCTGCCCGGCGCTGGTTCGGGCGATGGCATGCCCTGGCCATCGCGGGGCTGTCGCGCGTGACGGTCGCGATCTGGCTGTTCGTCTTGCTCGTGCTCGCGGCAATCGTGCTCAACTTTGTCGCCAAGCCGACGGTGGAATTTTCGCTATACGCGCAAGTGGAGGGATTCAGCTTCGTCACCCGCGGCAGGATGTCCACCAATACGATCAAATTGCGCAGCGCCGAAATCCTGTCGGCCGGGCAGGTGACAGTCGATGACCGGCCGGTTCCGATCGCCGGGGCCAGCCGGGTGAAGATCGTAGGCGTCGACGGCGATCTCACGCTTTCCGACGTCAGCGTCGGCAAGGGCTGGACCGTTTCCGTGCAGGGGCAGGAAAGCCGCCATCTGCTGATCAACGCAAACCCGGCGCAAGCGGCGGAACCGGGGGCGCAGGCGGAGGCGAGCTTCGTGGCCGGCACAGGGGCGGAACTGCGCTACGTGGCGCAGGATGGCAGCGAGAAAGCGCTGCCGCTGCAGGAAAACGCCGAAGTGGCGATCCGCACTGGCACGCTGTCGATCGATCTGGACACCGATGCCGCCAAGATACTGCAATCGGCTGAAGTGAGCGCGCTTTCTTTGACCCGCGACACGGCGACCGTGGATGAATCGGGGCGCGGGAGTATCGTCGTCGAGGGAACCGTCGCGTCGGGAAAATTGTGGCGCGAATACGCCGCCGGGGAAACCGAACTCGGCCCCCTCGATCAACTGACCGCAACGGCGATCGAAGGCGGCGTGTTGCGCAATGTCGTGTGGCGGGACGGCGCGATCGGGCTGGCGGCGCACGGCGATGCGGGCAGATTGAGCAATAGGATCGGCGAAACCGCGCGCGACCTTCGCCCCAGCATCCTGACGGTGTTGCGGGAACTGGGCCTTTTCCAGGTCATCCTCGCGATCTTCACGTTCGTAAGCGGCCTCGAACTGACCGCATTCATCGGCCGGCGAAAATGAAGCGGTGGCTGCTCCGTCGCTTCCTTGCGATCGGCGTGTGGGGCGCGCTGGCGGCGGCTGGCCCGGTGGCGGCCCAATCGCCAGGCGGCACGCAAAACGATCTCGTCGCAATGCTGCACTCGGTCGATGCCACGGGCCAGTTCGATGGAAGCTTGTGCGGCTCCGCCCTGGTTCTCTCCCAGTCGGACGGCAGGACACTGCTGTTGACGGCGAAGCATGTGCTGGCGCAACTCGACGAGGAAAACGACAGCCGGAAACTTTCCGGTGATCCGCCGGTGCGGCTGGGGGCGCAGTTTTTCGGTGCGGTGGGCACGTTCCACGAAGTCCGGCCGTTGCCGGGCGTGTTCAGCGAATCGCTCGATTATGCAGTCGTCGAGGTCATTCCGCGTCCCGGTACGACGATTGCCCCGCCCGGCTCTTGGAACAGGCTGGGAGCACTCGATGGTGACGATGCGCAAGGCGACAAGCCGGGGTATCAGGATGTGAGAGCCGTCGGCTACAGCCGTTGTCGGCCGTGGGCCGCCTCGGCGTCGCCGGAAAAGGTCATCGCTGTCGGCGGCACCGACATAACCTTTGAAACGCGGTTTGTGGACCACGGCAGTTCGGGCGGCGCGCTATTCGCCGTGGATGGCAGGCTGGTGGGAATGGTCGTCAAGACCGACGGGGATGAGGGCACCGCGCGATCGATCGATGTCATTCTGTCCGACCTCGCGCTCAAGAACGTCAGGACAGACCTGACCTACGGCGTATCCGCGGCAATGGATGCGGCGATTCGCGGACAGGCGGTCCCGACTTATGCCAGTCAGGTAAAGGCTACGAGCGTTTCGGCGCGCATCGAACGAACCGGTGGGAAGGGGGTGCGATTTCGCGCCGACCTGGATGACCTCGGCGCCCCTGCGCACGAGCTAAAGCTCGTCGGCGGTCCGGACGATCGCGACGTGAAGTATGGTATCGATCTCGATATTGCCGATGCGTTGACCCGCAGCTACCAGGTTCGGATCGGGTTCTCCGACGGCAGTTCCGTGACCTTGCCGATCGACTTCAAGGCGCCGTTGACCGCACGGATCAAGGCCCTTGCCGATAGCGACGTTGCCTGGCTGTACCATCGCCCGGGTGGTGCGGTCGTTATTGGTTCGCCCAGTTATGACGTGGTCGGCCTTGTCAGGTATATTGATGTCGGGTGGTCGCCCGATCTTATGGCCCATCGTGCGGTGTTCCGCTATTCGGGTTTCGAACCGCCCAAACTCACCGGGACGGCAGCGCTGAATGCCGTCCCGGAGAATCGCGTGATTGTCGGCCCGGCTGGTGCCGATCGCGCGTGGTATAGGCTGACCTTCGCCGATGGATCGGTAACGCCGCCGCGTGCGCTGGCTTTCACCCCCGAGGACATCAACCTCGATCGGGGCCAATACGGATTCGCGCGATTGTTGACGACGCCCGAAGGCGTGGTTTTTTCCTATCGATACAAGCAGGACGACGTTGGCGCATTCCAGACCGGGGGAAGCATGGCCCTGTCGCGCCCCTACGGGCTTAGCGGCGATTACACGATGCAATACGATCTCGACGGCAAGGGCTTTCTTGAGGCCGGGCAAGACAGGCTTCCGTGGATGAACGCGCCGTTCAAGGTGCGGTTCGTGGAGAAGGCGACCGGTATCGCGACCCAGGTGTTTTCCTTGCCGGCACCCGATAGCGAGGCAGTTGGGGACGATGCCCCTTCGACTTTCCCCGAGGTCACCTGCCGTCGGTCAACCGCGCGGGAAGGGGCGGCGTGCTGGTTTCGCGATTTCCGAGCGATCGGTCATGTCAAGACGTGGCGCATGTCCTTCGTGTCGGAAGCGCGATTGCAGAACGCTGCGCTTGCCGATCTGCGGCCGGTATGGCGATCAGCCGAAGGTCGTGCGCGGATTCGTGAGTGCCGCAACAGCTATAGTCCAGCTTGCCTTGAGTGGCGGCGCAATCTTGGCGGATGGTGGGACGCACCGGCTGGCGCGACGGACTTTTACTATTCCGTCACGATGAAGGACGGGCGCACTCTCCCCGCGCAGCGGGTAAGCCTTGCGCAATAAATCTGCATATGCGCGAGCGGGCCGCGTGGCTGGACCTGGCAAGATATAGAACACATAGTGAACAAATGAGTCGCCGTCACGGTCGGAGCCTGTCATGCGTCCCTTTATCGACCGGTTCTTCTTCGCGCTGTTGCCGCCACCCGATCTCGCGGGCGATATCGTCGCCTTCGGTCGAGGCCTGGGCCTGCGACGAAGCGCGGTACAGGCTGAGCGGCTTCACCTGACGCTTGCCATCACCGACGATTTCCCGTTCGGCGCCGACGGCGATGTGACGCAGCGGCTGCTGGAGGCGGGCGCGCGCGTGGCCGTCGCGCCGTTTGTGGTGCGGCTGGACCGCATCGTTCAGGGACCGCGCTCGGTCATGCTGTTGCCGGGCAAGGGGCGGCGCGATGGCAAGGGCGTGTTTGCCGCACTCGCACCTGCCATGGCCGGCCTGAACGTGCCGCTGCGTGCGGGCTGGGGCTACAGCCCGCACATGACGCTGTCCTACGATCTGGACCACCGGTTCGGCAGCAAGCCGGCGGGAGGCCCTGCTCCTGCGTTCGAATGGATCGCTACCGAGCTGGCGTTGGTGCGCAGCCTTGTGGGGCTTCACCGGCATCAGGTGCTGGCGCGCTGGCCCCTTGTGGCGGCACCGGCGGCGCAGATGTGCCTGCCGTTGTAACGCGCGGCGCATCGCCGCAAACGAAAGCGGCCCCTTTCCGCTGGGAAAGGGGCCGGCTTCAGATAGCCTCTACGGCGGAGAACCGCCGTGCGCGCCGGGAGATCAACGCTCGCCGAGGAGGCCGAGCTTCTGCACGTCGCGCAGTTCGAAGTGAACGGGGCGGTTGTTGAACGTGCCGTCGACGCTCTTGTTCTTCACGCGCAGTTCGAACGGGACCTTGCCGGCATAGGCGGTGCCGCGAACGATCTTCGTGTCGCCCTTCATTTCGGTCGTGTAGCTGTAGTCCACGCCCTTGTGGGTGAAGTTTTCCGCGTTGGCGATTTCGTCGGCCTGCGCCACGGCGGGAACGAACGCGAGCGCGGCGGCGAGAGCGAAAGTGGTCTTGATCATGGCAATATCCCCTGTCTCAGGAAGGAAAGATTGCCTCGGGCACCCGTTATCTTGTTGTTAGTGGAGATAATGATTGTGCGTGTGCGAGCAAGTGTATTTGCGGAACGCCCGATTGCAAATTGCGCAATTCACGCCGCATTTATAACGAAAACATGGGGATGTCGGCGGCGCGGGTTGCCCATATTGCATCATGGAATCGGGTGGCGGATTCCATGATGCGCATGTGAGCAGGCCCAATGGCTCCCTATGCTGCGACGCGGTATCGCGCTCAGCGCTTGCGAACGAACTCCGCACGCAGCACGAGTCCCTTGATGCCATCGAACTTGCAGTCGATTTCCTGCGGATCGCCGGTCAGCCGGATCGATTTGATCAGGGTTCCGCGCTTCAGCGTCTGCCCCGCGCCCTTGACGTCCAGATCCTTGATCAGCGTGACCTGATCGCCATCGGCCAGAAGGTTCCCCACCGCATCGCGTACTTCGATGGAGCTTTCCGCCGCGCGCTTCGCCGCAAGATCAGCCGCGGTCATCCATTCGCCTCTGTCTTCGTCATAGACGTATTCGTCGTCGCTCATGTCCGGCTTCCTGTTGCAAGGGGATCGCCGGTGCCCATGGCAGCCCGTTGGCGCTCTGGCCAGTGTTTCCGGTTTGCTGCCGTCATCATGGCGCATGCATTTCTTTTGTTCCCGCCCGGAATCAGGCAAGCAGGCCCGATGTCTTCGCCGAACCGCCACACCGTCACCTTCATCGCCATCACCATCTTCATCGATGCCATGGGCTTCGGCCTTGTGATGCCGGTCTTGCCGCGCCTGCTGATGGGCGTGGGCGGGCTCGATCTGGCGGATGCGATCGGCGTTGGCACCTGGATGGGGCTGGCCATGGCGGTGGCGAGCTTCATTGCCGCCCCGGTGTTGGGCAATCTCAGCGATGCGGTGGGGCGGCGGCCGGTCCTGCTGGTGGCGCTTGGCGGGCTGGCGGTCGATTATGCGCTGCTCGCGCTGGCGCACACGCTGCCGCTGATCTTCCTGGGGCGCGTGCTTTCCGGCCTGTTCGGCGGCAGCTACGCCCCGGCGCAGGCGGCCATCGCCGATGTCACCGCGCCCCAGGATCGCGCGCGCAACTTCGCCATGGTCAGCGCCGGCTTCGGCGTGGGCTTCGTGGTGGGGCCGGCCCTGGGCGGGCTGCTGACGGGATGGGGCGATCGCGCGCCCTTCGTCGCGGCAGGCGTACTCGCGGGCCTGAACTTCCTTTACGGGCTGACGGTGTTCCCCGAGACGCTCGCGCGCGTGAACCGCCGTTCGTTCACGCCCTCGCGCGCCAACCCGCTCGGGTCATGGCGCGTGCTCCGCGCGCAGCCGGGGATGCTGAACGTCGCGCTGGTGCTGCTGTTCTGGCAGCTTGCCGGTCTTGTCTATCCGCTGACCTGGAGCTTCTACGGCATTGCCCAGTTCGGCTGGTCGGACCGGATGATCGGCCTCAGCCTCGCCGCGGTGGGCGTCACCATTGCCCTGGCCCAGATTTTCCTGACCGGCCGCGCGGTGCGCCGCCTCGGCGAACGCGATGCGGCGACGGTGGGGATCATCGGCGCGGCGATCGGCTTCGTGACGTATGCCTTCACCACCTCCACGCTCGTCGCGTTCGCGGTCCTTGCCGCCGTGGCGGTGCAATCGCTGGTGCAGCCGAGCGTGATGGCCATGCTCTCGTCCCGCGCCACCCCGGAAACGCAGGGGGAAGTGCAAGGCATCGCCTCCATGACGACCGGGATCGCTGGTGTGATCGCGCCGATGGTGCTGACCTGGCCGATGGCGTGGTTCACCGGACCCGCCGCGCCGGTCCATTTTCCCGGCGTGCCGTTCCTGATCTCGACCGGGTTCGCGCTGATCGCGCTAGTGCTGCTGCGTCGCCTGCCCGCCGGCGTGCGCGCCTGATCTTCAGAACAGGCCCGACCAGACCAGCTTCGCGCCCAGGAACACCATCAGCCAGTAGGTGATGTGGTAGAACCGGTCGGGCTTGAGCCGGCGCAGCATCCGGATCGAGACCAGCGTGCTGGCGGCGGCCAGCGGCAGCAGCATCAGCGCGGCCACCAGCACTTCGTGCGTCATCACCCCCAGAGCGATGTAGCTTGGCAGCTTCAGCCAGTTGATCGCGGCGAACAGGATCGAATTGGTGCCGACGTACGTCACGTGCGGCAGCTTGCGCGGCGCCACCCAAATCTGGAACGGCGGGCCGCCGGCGTGCGCGATCTGGCTGGTAAGGCCGGTCGCCGCGCCGAACAGCAGGCCGACCCAGCCCGGCGAGGTCGAGGCGGCGACCACGCGATGGCCGCGCTCCAGCCACAGCCGGTAAAGCCCGAAGCCCAGCGTGATGAGGCCCAGCGCCGCCATCAGCACGCTCTCGTCCACCCAGGCGGCGAAGGCCCAGCCGATGCCGATCCCCACCACCGCGCCCGGCAGCATCCAGGCCACGATCCAGCGGTCCCAGCTATGCCGGAACGACCACACGCTGATCACGTCCTGCGCGATCAGGATCGGCAGGATGATCGCGGCGGCTTCGGACGGGGGTAGCGCCAGCGCGACCAGCGGCGTCGCCAGCACGCCAAGCCCGGCGAAACCGCCCTTGGCCATGCCCACGAGCACGACGGCCAGCGCGCAGACGAACAGGGTGAAGGGATCGGCCAGCAGCATCGCGGGATTCAGCCCTTGCGCCGCGCGAACGGCCAGTCGATCACGTCGGCAACCCACAGCGCCAGCCAGACCAGCACCGGCTGCGCAACCATGCGGGGAATATGATAGGCGAGGCCGAAGCCGTGATCCGCTTTCGCCATGTCCAGCGCGAAATGGTGGATGTTTGCCGGGAACACGCAGACCGCGTAGAGCGCCAGCCCGATCCCGGCGGCGCGGCGCAGGCCGCGCGAGACGGGCTGGACGAGGCCGATGGCGCCCAGCAGTTCGGCCCATCCGGTCAGCATCACGACCAGTTCGGGCGCGGGAACCCACGCCGGCATGATCGACAGGAACGGCGCGGGGTGCGCGATATGGAGTACGCCGGCCAGCGCATAGAACGCCGCCAGCACGAAGCGGGAGGCGATGCGGTTGACGCTGTCGTTCTTCACGCGCCCGGCTCCCAGCCCGGCGGGGCAAGCGTGAAGCCGGAGAACTCGAAGGCGGGGGCGACCACGCAGGACACCAGCGTATAGCCGTGCGGCCCGTCGGGCACGGGGGAGGCCGCCTGCCAGTGCTGTTCGGGCACCACCGCCTGCACGCTTTGCCCCGCCGCGACATCGGAGCCGAGCCGGAACGTTTCCGGGGTGGCCCGGTCATCGGCCGCCATGCGCAGGTCCAGCGCGTCGCCGCCGTGCCACAACCAGATTTCCGCCGCGTCCACCCGGTGCCAGTACGACGATTGCCCCGCTTCCAGCAGGAACAGGATCGCGGTAGCCGCACCGCGCGTGCCCGGCTCTGCCGGCGCGCGCCAGGTCTCGCGATACCAGCCACCTTCCGGGTGCGGGGACAGCCCCAGCGTGGCGATGAGAGAGGGGGCGGAAGCCATGGCGCTGCCTTGCCGGGGCGGCTGCCCGCCGTCAACGCTCTACCAGAGCGCGGGGACCAGCCCGAGCGGAAAGGGTTCGACGGACGACCAGCCGAGCGTGGCGATGGCTGCGTTGCTTTCCCGTGGCGCGCCCATCGGCCAACGACCAGGTGACGTGCCAGACCAGCCCGTCCGGCCGCGCGGTCGAACCGTCTATCCGCACGACCAGCGCTTCCACGCCGGCATCATCGTCGCACCGGCCGATGACCTGCGCTGCGCCAACTGGGGGCGGCGGCACGCGATCCTGCAGGTTGAGCGTGACATGGTCGGCGATCACGCGCGGATAACGCGGCGGGAAGCGGAGAAGCAGCGCCGCGCGGCAGCGTTCCTCCAGCTTCCAGCCGACGGGCATGATCCGTGCGAACTCAGTCGCGCAGCAGTTCGTTGATCCCGGTCTTGCTGCGCGTCTGCGCGTCCACCGTCTTGACGATCACGGCGCAGTAAAGCGAAGGGCCGGGCGTGCCATCGGGCAGGGGCTTGCCGGGCAGCGAACCGGGGACGACCACCGCATAGGGCGGCACGCGGCCGATGTGGACCTCGCCCGTCGCGCGGTCGACGATCTTGGTCGATGCGCCCAGGAACACGCCCATGGACAGCACCGCGCCCTGGCCCACGATCACGCCTTCGGCCACTTCCGAACGCGCGCCGATGAACGCGCCGTCCTCGATGATGACCGGGCCGGCCTGCAGCGGTTCCAGCACGCCGCCGATGCCGGCACCGCCCGAAATGTGCACGTTCTTGCCGATCTGCGCGCAGGAACCGACGGTGGCCCAGGTATCGACCATCGTGCCTTCATCGACGTAAGCGCCGATGTTGACGAAGCTGGGCATCAGCACCACGCCCTTGGCGATGTGCGCGCCACGGCGGGCGACGGCGCCGGGCACCACGCGGAAGCCCGCGTCGCGGAAGCGGTTCTCGCCCCAGCCTTCGAACTTCGACGGCACCTTGTCGAACGCGGGCGCGCCCGCCGCGCCGCCGTCGATCACGGCGTTGTCGTTGAGGCGGAACGAGAGCAGCACCGCCTTCTTGAGCCATTGGTTGACGCGCCATTCGCCGTCGATCTTTTCCGCCACGCGGGCCTTGCCGGAATCGAGCAGTTCCAGCGCCTGTTCCACCACGGCGCGCACGTCGCTGCTGGCGGGCGTCACGCCGTCACGCGCTTCCCATGCGCTTTCGATGGCAGCTTCGAGCTGGGCGGTCATCTTGGTCTCCCCACTGTTGGATTGCCCGCAAGTGCGGGCGGCGCCTGCGGAACAGGCCTGAAATGCAGGAGCGCCGCCTAGCCCAGCACACCGTCGCGGGCAAGCGCGTCGAGCCATTCGGAAAAGTCATCGATGACCAGGTCGATCGCGGCGGGGTCCATTGCGCGGTCGCCCCATTCGGTCGCGAGATCGAGCCACACCGTCTGCATGCCCAGCGCCTTGGCCGGGGCGAGATTGCGGGCCGAATCCTCGACGAAGACCGCGCGCTCGGGAACGATGCCGAATGCCTCGATCACGCCGTGGTAGGCGGACGGTTCCGGCTTGGGCCGGTAGTTCATGGCGTGGATGTCCCACATGCCGTCGAAGCAATCCGACAGGTCGAGCGCGGCCAGCACCTTTTCGGCATAGGGCGCATCGCCATTGGTGAACACGATCTTGCGGCCGGGCAGGCGCGTGATTCGGTCCGCCAGCCGGGGCGCGGAGGCCAGAGGAGTCATGTCGATGTCGTGGACGAACTCGAGGAATTCGTAAGGCGAAACCTCGTGATAGTGCATCAGGCCCGAAAGCGTGGTGCCGTGATCGTGGAAGTAGAGCTTCTGCACGCGCCGCGCCTCGTCGTCGTCGCAGCCCAGCAGGTTGGCGATATACGCGCCCATGCGATGATCGATCTGGTCGAACATGCGGGTGGTGGCCGGGTAAAGCGTGTTGTCGAGATCGAACAACCAGCAATCGACGATGGAGGGATCGAAAACCATGGCGCCGCTCTAACAGCGAAGCACGTTGGCCCCTAGGGTTTTGGTGAGAGCTTGCGCAGTTTCGCGTCCTTGCCGTCCTCCAGCAGCCAGATCGTGCCGTCCGGCGCTTCCCTTATCTCGCGCAGGCGGTGGTCCAGCGGATAGCGCTCCACTTCGCGGGCGCTTTCGCCATCGATGGCCACGCGGACCAGCGCTTCCGACCCCAGCGCCGCGATCAGTGCCTGGCCCTTCCACGCCGGGAAGGCCTTGCCCGAATAGAAGATGAAATCGCCCGGCGCGATCACCGGGTTCCAGCTGACCGCCGGGGCGGCGAACTCGGGGCGCGTGGCATGGCGCGGGATCGGGCGGCCGTCATAGTGATCGCCGTTGGACACGATCGGCCAGCCATAGTTCTGCCCCGGCTTGATGAGGTTCAGTTCGTCGCCGCCGGCCGGGCCGTGTTCGAGATCCCACAGCCGGCCCTGCGCATCGAACTGCAGGCCCAGCACGTTGCGGTGGCCGTAGGACCATATCTGCGCGGAAACGCCACCACGGTCGGCGAACGGGTTGCCGGGGGCGGGCGAGCCATCGGGCAGCAGGCGGATGATCTTGCCCAGATTGACGCCCAGGTCCTGCGCCGGATCGAACTTCTGCCGTTCACCCGAGGAGAGGAACAGGTACTGGCCATCGGGCGAGAAGGCGATGCGGTGCGAATAGTGCCCCCGGCCGGTCACCTTGGGCGCCTGCCGCCAGATCACCTGCAATCCTTCCAGCCGGGGCTTGCCGCCTTCGGTCACCAGCTTCGCCCGCCCGACCGCCGCGCCGCGCGTGTCGTTGGTGCCGGCTTCGGCCCAGCTCAGGTAGATCATGCCGGTGGTGGAGAAATCGGGCGCCAGCACCACATCGCCCAGGCCGCCCTGTCCGCCGTAATCGACCGCGGGAACGCCGGCGACGTCCAGCACCGACCCGCTCGCCTGCCACAGCTTAAGCTTGCCCGCGCGTTCCGTAACGAGCGCCGAAGCCGCGCCGGGCAGGAAGGCCATGGCCCAGGGTTCGTCGAACGTGGCAACGTCTGTCACCGTGAACGGCTCCGACCCGGCGGGAACCTCGTGCGGCGCGGGATCGTGCGTCGCATCTTTCTGGGCCGAAATCGGCGAACCGCAGCTTGCGAGGACGAGGGCGAGGGGCGATAGGGCGGAGAGGATCGTTCTGCTCATGCCGTCATCAATGCACATCTCTTCCGTCAGTGCCACATCCTTGCACGGTTTTGTCATCGGCGTGGACGAAGCCGGGCGCGGACCGCTGGCGGGGCCGGTGGTGGCCGCCGCTGTCGTGCTGGGCGACGCGCCGCCGCAAGGGCTTGCCGATTCCAAGAAGCTCAGCGCCGCCCGGCGCGCGGTGCTGGAGGAAAAGATCAAGCGCCATTGCCGCTGGGCCGTGGGCGTGGTCGAGGTCGAGGATATCGACCGCCTCAATATCTTCGGCGCCACCATGCTGGCGATGACGCTGGCGGTGAGCGCGCTGCACGCGCAGCTGGAAGGGCCGGTTGGCGAGGTACGGGTCGATGGCAACATGACCCCGCACGGACGGCGGCCGGAATGGTGCTGGCCGGCGCGCGCAATCGTGGGCGGGGATGGAATCGAGCCGTGCATCTCGGCCGCCTCGATCATCGCCAAGGAACATCGCGACCGGATCATGCGTGAAGCCGCGCGCCTCCATCCGGAATACGGCTGGGAGCGCAACGCCGGATACGGCACGCCCGAACATCTCGCCGCTCTGCGCCGGCACGGGCCGACGCCACTCCATCGGCGCAGCTTCGCGCCGGTCGCACAGCTCTGCCTGTTGTAGCGCCGCAAATTTTTTCGGCCGCCGTCCGCCACAAGATGTTGAGTCGTTCCTTGCGGTGGGGACTCAACATATCGATCCGGACTCGTTCCGTTCCGCTTTCGGAGAGCCTGCGACTCGCCTGATTTCGGCGAGTCGTGGCTTGACGCGGGAGTCCCGATGCAACACCCTATGGGATGTCAGCAGGGGGATTTTGATCGTGACGACGGCAACAGTGGCGAAAGTGCGGGCGCGGCCCTTGCGCGCAGCTCCGGCACAGGCGCTCCGGAGCGAAGCGCTGCCCGTCAACCGCATCCTGCGCGGCGATTGCATCGCGGAAATGCGCAAGCTGCCCGATGCCTGCATCGACATGATCTTCGCCGACCCGCCCTACAATCTGCAACTGGGCGGCGATCTCGCGCGGCCCGATGGCAGCCACGTCGATGCCGTGACCGACGATTGGGACAAGTTCGACAGCTTCGCCGCCTATGACCGCTTCACGCGCGACTGGCTGGCGGAAGCGCGCCGCATCCTGAAGCCCGATGGCTCGCTGTGGGTGATCGGCAGCTACCACAACATCTTCCGCGTCGGCGCGATCCTGCAGGACCTGGGCTTTTGGATCCTCAACGACATCATCTGGCGCAAGGCCAACCCGATGCCCAATTTCAAGGGCACGCGCTTCACCAACGCGCACGAAACGCTGATCTGGGCCGCGAAGAGCGAGAAGGCGAAGTACACCTTCAACTATCGCGCGATGAAGACGCTCAACGATGAATTGCAGATGCGCTCGGACTGGGTTCTCCCGATCTGCAGCGGGCAGGAGCGTTTGCGGCGCAACGGCGCCAAGGCGCATCCCACGCAGAAGCCCGAAGCGCTGCTCTATCGCGTGATGCTGGCGACCACGAACAAGGGCGATCTCGTGCTCGATCCCTTCTTCGGCACCGGAACCACCGGCGCGGTGGCCAAGCGCCTTGGCCGGGACTGGCTGGGGTGCGAGCGCGAGCCGAGCTATATCGAAGTGGCCGAGGAGCGGATCGAGATGGCGCTGCCGCTCGACGAATCCGCGCTGACCACGATGCAGAGCAAGCGGTCCGCGCCCAAGGTGGCGTTCGGGCAGCTCGTGGAAAGCGGCTGGATCGCGCCCGGCGCGCAGCTGTTCGACAAGAAGCGCCGCTTCGTGGCCAGCGTCCGCGCGGACGGGTCGCTGGCGCTGGGCACTGATACGGGGTCGATCCACGGCGTTGGCGCCAAGGCGCAAGGCGCGCCCTCGTGCAACGGCTGGACCTTCTGGCACATCGAGCATGAGGGCGAGATCAAGCCGATCGACGCGCTGCGCCAGCTCTATCTGCTCGCCGTCGAGGATTGAGGCGCGGATCGGGCTGTCCTAGGGCGTAAGCCATGGTCCAGAAGCTCTATATCCGTCCGATCGCGTTCGCTGAGAGTCCGCAGAGCGAGGAGGGCGAGGCTGTCCGGCTGGCCGGCGGGCTGGTCTATGCCAGCCGTTTCGCGCTGCTGGTGCGCGAGGGAGCGCGGCTGGTATCGCGGCGGCGGCTGTCCGTGCCGGAAATGGCGGACGCGCTGACGGCGCTGCCCGATGCACTGGCGCGCGAAGGCGAAGCGCAATGGGCGGCCTTGCGGCAGGCCCACGCGCCGCTCCAGTGCGGGGTGCGCACGATCCGGCTCGATCAGCCGCAGGTCATGGGCATTCTCAACGTCACCCCCGACAGCTTTTCGGACGGCGGCAAGTTCCTCGACAAGCCCGATGCGGCGATCGAACACGCATCGGCCATGCTCGAAGCGGGTGCGGCGATCATCGACGTCGGCGGGGAATCCACCCGCCCCGGCGCGGCGGCGGTGTGGGAAGGGGACGAGGCCAAGCGCGTGGTCCCGGTGATCGAGCGGCTGGCCGGATCGGGCGCGGCGGTCTCCATCGACAGCCGCCGTTCCACCGTGATCGAGGCGGCGCTGGCCGCTGGCGCGCATATCGTGAACGACGTGTCGGCGCTGCGTCACGATCCCCGCTCGATCGAGATCGTCGCGCGCAGCGGCGTGCCCGTGGTGCTGATGCACGCGCCGGGCGGGGCCGACGATCTTCACGCCGATGGCGCTTATGCGGATGTCGTGCTCGACGTGTTCGACGATCTGCGCGAACGGCGCGATGCGGCGCTGGCGGCGGGCATCGCGCGCGAGAAAATTCTGCTCGATCCGGGCATCGGCTTTGGCAAGACGCTGGCGGAGAACCTTGCGCTGATCAACGCGCTGCCGCTGTTCCATGCCCTGGGCCAGCCGATCCTGTTCGGCGCCAGCCGCAAGCGCATGATCGGCGCCCTGTCGAACGAGGCACCGGCGCACCAGCGCATGGGCGGTTCGCTGGCGGTTGCGTTGAAGGCCATCGATGCCGGCGCGCAACTCGTGCGGGTGCATGACGTGGCGGAAACGGCGCAGGCCTTCCGCATCTGGCGCGGGCTGCGCGATGCCGCGCTGACCGATTTTTCGCAGATGATCTGAACCGGCGGGCAGGGGCGGGGCGTCCGGGCTGGCGATGCGCCCTTGCGCTTGCCGCACACGGCGGTCCAAGGGAGGATGATGGCCCTGATCCTGTTCAACAAGCCCTATGGCGTCCTGTGCCAGTTCACCGATGAAAGCACCGGCCCCGAACGGCCGACGCTGGCCGTCTATATCGACCGGCCGGGCTTCTACCCGGCGGGCCGGCTCGACCGCGACAGCGAGGGGCTGTTGCTGCTCACCGACGATGGGCGACTGCAGGCGCGGATCGCCGATCCGCGTTTCAAGATGCCCAAGACCTATCTCGTCCAGGTGGAAGGCGAACCCGACGCGGCGGCGCTGCAGGCGTTGCGCCGTGGCGTGCGGCTGAAGGACGGCCCGACCTTGCCGGCCGAGGTCGAACGCATCGATGACCCTGCCCTGTGGCCGCGCGATCCTCCGGTTCGCTTCCGCAAGAGCGTGCCCGATTGCTGGCTACGCCTGACGATCCGCGAAGGGCGCAACCGCCAGGTGCGCCGCATGACGGCCGCGGTCGGACATCCAACGCTGCGTCTGGTGCGCTGGCGGATCGGCGATTGGACGCTCGACGGTCTGGCGCCGGGGCACTGGCGCGATGCCGCCATGCCTGAAAAGGGAAGGTGACCTTCGCGATCCCGAACGCGCCTGAACCGGACGGCAGGCGCGAATTTGAACGTCAGGCTGCTCTTGCCAGCCTGCGCAGGGTCTGCGGGGGTTGGCCATATTGGCGCATGAACGCTTCGCGCATGCGGCGAATGTCGACGAAGCCGGCCTCCCGCGCGATCTGGTCCATGGGGTGCCGCGTCTCCTCGATCATCAGCCGCGCCGACTCCAGACGCATCTGTTCGACCGCCTTGGCCGGAGTCTGGCCGGTTTCGGCACGGAAGGCGCGCGCGAACTGGCGGGGCGAGAGGGCTGCGACCTCGGCCAGCTCCTCCACTGTCAGCGGATTGGCGAGATTGGCCTTGGCGAAGATCACCGCCTTCTGGATGCGGTCGCTGCTGGGGGCGAGCTCGAGCAGTTCGGAGTGCTGTGACTGCCCCCCGGCGCGGCGGTGGTGCATGACGAGCCGGCGGGCGATGGCGCCTGCCACGTCACGCCCCAGATCCTTCTCGATCAGCGCCACCGCAAGATCGAGCCCGGCGGTGAGGCCGGCTGATGTCCAGACTGCGCCCTCGTTGATGAAGATGCGATCGTCCTCGACGCGGACGTTCGGGAAGTCCTCGCGCATCTGGCGGGCATAGGACCAGTGCGTGGTGGCGCGGTGGCCATCGAGCAGGCCCATCTGCCCGAGCAGGAACGCGCCGGTGCAGAGCCCTGCCACGCGGCGTGATTCGCGGGCCATCGTGCGCAGCGTTTCGAGCGTCGCTTCGTCCTGCCGTGGCGGGGGCGTAAGCCCGGCGAGCAGCAGCAGCGTATCGACCTGTCCGACTTCGGCAAGCGGCACCGTGGGCACGGCAAAGCCGCTGGACGAGGTGACCGGGCCGCCACGCACCGAGGCTATCGAGAGCGTGTAGTAGTCCTCTTGTTGAGTTGCACTGAGAAGTGACCCGGGATTTTCATTGAGAAGTGACCCGGGTGGGCGTGGATGATGTGCTGCCTGCGACGAGCAGGGTCAAGCGGGTGATTTGTCCTTTCTGGATTTTGGGGCGGCGGAACTGGCTCTGAAGCGGAAGCTGTCATTGCCGGTTTCAAGGATATGGCAATGATGCGTGAGGCGATCCAGCAGGGCGGTGGTCATTTTGGCATCGCCAAAGATACTGGACCACTCGCTGAAGCTCAGGTTGGTGGTGATAACAACGCTGGTCCGCTCATAGAGTTTGCTGAGCAGATGGAACAGCATGGCCCCGCCTGAAGGGCTGAAGGGTAGATATCCCAGCTCATCAAGGATGACGAGGTCGAGGCGCAACAGACGCTCGGCCAACTGGCCCGCTCTGTTTGCGGCCTTTTCCTGCTCCAACGCATTGACCAGATCGACGGTGGAGAAGAAGCGGATCTTTTTGCGGTGATGCTCAACCGCCTGGACGCCCAAAGCCGTCGCGATGTGGCTTTTGCCGGTGCCTGGTCCGCCGATCAGTACGACGTTGTCGGCGCTATCCATAAAGTCACCACGGTGAAGTTGACGCACGAGCGCCTCGTTGACCTCACTGACGGCAAAGTCGAAGCCTGCCAGATCCTTGTAGGCCGGGAACCGGGCTGCCTTGATCTGGTAAGCAATGGACCTGACCTCCCGCTCGGACATCTCCGCCTTGAGAAGCTGTGAGAGGATCGGAACGGCAGCATCAAAGGCTGGCGCGCCCTGCTCGATCAGATCACCAGCGGCTTGCGCCATGCCATACATTTTGAGGCCACGTAGCATGACAACCACAGCGGCGCTGGCCGGATCATGACGCATGGCGTAACGCCCTCAGCGTGTCGTAGCGTTCGACATCGGCAACAGGCTCCTGGGCGAGGCGCAGGGCCTGCGGGGCATCGATTGGGGATGCCGGTGGAGCCTTGCCATCGATCAGGCGGTGCAGAACATTGAGGATGTGGGTTTTGGTCGGCACCCCAGCTTCGAGGGCCAGTTCGACGGCGCTGAGCACAGCCTGTTCGTTATGCTGTAGAACAAGGGCGAGGATTTCGACCATCTCCCTGTCACCACCGAGCCGCTTGAGCAGATGCCCCTGCAGTTGCCGGAAGGCTTCGGGCATTTCGAGGAATGGCGCCCCATTGCGCAAAGCGCCAGGCTTGCGCTGAACAACTGCCAGATAGTGCCGCCAGTCATAGATCGTCTGCCCCGGCTTCTGGTGAGAACGGTCGATAATCCGGTTGTGCTCGCACAAGATTTGCCCCTCGGCCGCGATGACCAACCGATCAGGATAGACCCGCAGGCTCACTGGCCGGTTCGCAAAGGATGCAGGAACGCTATAGCGATTGCGCTCGAACGCGATCAGGCAGGTCGGCGACACGCGCTTGGTATGTTCGACAAAGCCATCGAAGGCCCGCCCCATCGGCATCAGGCTGATAATCTCAACGGCGTGCACATCGGCAACTGTGCCGGGGAGGACGCCATGCTGGATTTCTCCCCATTGTGCGATGCACCGCTCTTCCAACCAGGCATTGAGGGCATCAAGATCTGGGAAGTTGGGCATTGGCTGCCATAACCGTCGACGCGCATCCTGAACGTTTTTCTCGACCTGACCTTTCTCCCAGCCTGAGGCCGGATTGCAAAAATCCGTTTCGAACAGGTAGTGGCTGGCCATGGCAGCGAACCGCGCATTGACCTGTCGGACTTTGCCCTGGCCGATCCGGTCTACAGCCGTCTTCATATTGTCGAATATTCCACGCTGAGGCACGCCGCCCAGCACCCGGAAGGCCTGCGTCAGTGCGTCGAACAACATCTCGTGCGTTTGCAGCAGATAGGCTCGCGTGATGAACGCCCGACTGTGGGAGAGCTTGGTATGGGCCACCTGCAGCTTGGTAGGCCGGCCATTCAGAAGGGCGTAATCTTCACTCCAATCGAACTGAAAGGCCTCACCGGGCTGGAAGATCAGCGGTACGAATGTGCCGCGCCCACTGGTTTGCTTTTCATATTGGCGTTCGGTCTTCCACGAGCGGGCGAAGGCGGCAACACGGCTGTATGATCCCTCGTAGCCCAGCTTAACCAGATCTGCATGTAGCTGCTTGGCTGTTCGCTTCTGTTTGCGCGACTTGCCAGATTCCACCCGCAGCCACGTCGTCAGTTTTTCTGCAAACTGATCAAGCTTGCTCGGCCGTTTGGGAACCTTGAACGTCGGCTCCACCGCGTCATCGCGCAGATATTTGCGGATCGTGTTGCGCGATAATCCAGTCCGCCGCCGGATCTCGCGAATGGGGATGCCTTGCCGAAAATGCCAGCGGCGGATCACACTGAGTAGGTCCATGTCGATCACTCCGATGCCTCCTGACTGTCAGCCAGGGGCGAGGAAAACATGGGTCAATTCTCAGTGAAAACTTATAACCCTCCCGGGTCACTTCTCAGTGCAACTCAACAGCTTGGCGATCCCGGCCAGCATCGACCCAATCATTGTCACCCGGAGAGAGCCGGTAGCGATATCGATTGGCGTTGGTGTCGGTCAGGCTGAGCGCGCTGTAGTCGATTTCAATTCGCGTTGTGCCAACCGGTAGCCGAATTGCACCGCCGCGCGGATCGTATCGTACCCCGCTCGAAGCGAGGGAGCGGATCACTATCGGCGGTGGCAGGCGGTTATGGCGCAGACGCTCGGGGTCGATCCAAGCCAGGCCGTGATTGGTCGCGAACCACAACCGTCCGCTCGCATCCTGCACGATGTCGTTCGTGTCGAGCGTGTTCGATCGCGCGGCAAGTCCAACCTCATAACCGAACCTATCAAAGTCGAGAGGTATTCCCGGTTTGCGAAAGGCTTCGTCGAGATTGGCGTCGGCAAAGCGGGCTATCCCTTGCGTGCCGATCACCCAGGTGAAACCGTCGCCCGCACGGCGAATGCCGGTCAGCCCGGCGAAGATCGGATACGTTTGCTCGGTAAGTGCCGAGAGCCGACCGCCTTGATATCGACCAAGCCCCTTTTGGGCCGCTTGAAAGAGGATGTCTCCCTGCGGGATCAATCCGTTGATGACGCCGATGCGGCCCTTGGACGTTGGCCAGAGCATGGCTTCTTTGCCGTCCTGAAGGTGGATCACCCCATAAAAGGTGCGAGCAGCGAAAAGTCCCCCCTTTGGATCAGCGGCCAGATGGACAAAGCGTCCGACCTCCTTGGCGCCCGCACCGGTTGCCGACACCAGGTGCGAGCCATCGACACGGTATAGGTGGTCCATACCGCTCCAGAACGTTCCGTCCTTCTCACGCGCGCACGTGATCGTAAGCGGCCCCGAAACCGGCTGGACACGCGCCACTCTGCCGGCGCTTGTGAGCGTCAGATGGAAGGCGCCAGCCATCGTCACGACGAAGAGTTGCTGTTCATCTCCGCAGATCACGCCGATCGAGGGTTTGCGGAAGATGAGCTCTGGTTCGGCAAGATCCCGGCCTGCGCGGTAGACCCCTGAGAGACCGGCGAAAAATACGTGGTGGGTCAGTGGGCCACCTGCAAAACCGGTAACCATCGGTTCCCTTGATTTCGGCTGCACGACATTGCTCGGCGCAAGACGCTCAAGGCCAAACTCGGTGCCAATCCAGATGTTGCCCTCTCGGTCCTCGAATATGCAGAGCGCAATTGGGGCTGGAACGCCTCCTGGGCCATGCGCGCGTTCGGCGGGAGCGAACCCCCCGTCTGACAGCTGCCTAAAGCGTGCGACGCCCTGATCCTCGCCGGCCAGCCAGAACGATCCGTCCCTGTCGCGCAGCATGGCCCGATGGATATGTGGCGTGTTTACGCCGCCAACTTTGATCGCCGCCTTGTTGCGTGAGCGATCAAGGGGTCTCAAGCCATGATCGTCGCCCAGCCAGAGCGTCCCATTTCTACTCAAGGCGATCACCGAGAATTCAGTCGCCGGCAGATTCGTCGGCTCGAACTGCTTTGCCCCGGGCGCCAGTCGAAGGATTTGCGGCGTAGTGGCGAGATATATGCTCCCGTCCGACGCGGGGAAAAGGACGCCCGATTCCACGGTCCTGATTCTCTCATTTGCCCCCAGTTTAGACCAGCGGCCGTTGGCGTAGCGGGACACAATCGCGAAGCCATTGCTGTCGACGGAAACCCAGATTGCTCCGTCGCGTCCCTCGACGATGTTGACTACGCCGCCAACCGGTTTCGAGGGATTGGCGTTGCGCAATCGCCCTCCACGCACCACGCCAACGCCACCATAATCGTATCCGACCCATATTTCGCCGTTTCGCGCTGCCAGAAGAGCGGTCACCTGAAGCGAGCGCAGGGGATCGACGTCTGCGGGCTTGATCCGCTCGAACCGTACGCCATCGAAGCGATAAAGGCCGGTCGAGGTTCCGAGCCACAGAAACCCGTCGGGACCTTGCGCAATGGCACGGATGTTCCCTGGCGCGCCGTCGCCCAAGCCCCAGGTGGTGTGCCGATATTGATCGATGGCCCGGGCAGGATCGAGTGCGCAGGCAGGCGTGGGCATCAACAGGAGAAGTAATGGAAGCAGCAGCGCCAGGCCCAGTCCGCAACACCGGCGCATCCAGTTCGTGATTGCTTTTACTCCGACCGGTTTACCCAAACGAGCACCAACGTGCCCTTCGCAACCCCCAAACCCGTTGATTCAACAGCGAAGCGCGAACTGCGTCAAGCCCTACTCGTTCGAGTGAAACTCACCCCACTTTTGGGGGGGCGATAATCTTCCGATCCGGGCTACCGTCGGCACGCTAACGGCTCCATCCTCACCGCGACCAAACTCGCCCTGGGACGTAAAAATGTACCAGAATGTGCGGATCATACCGATACAGCGACAGGTTTCGCTGGAGACCATGTCTTCCATCGTGCGTGAAATTCGCCAGACTCTCGAAGGGAATCCAGCACTGGCGCGACTTCATTTGGACAGGCTCAGCGCTGCGCTGAAACTCAACCTGTCCCGCGATCCGATCGAGGATGCGTTGCTTGCCGCGCGGCCGCCATTACCCGCTGGCCCGGCGAGACGGGGGTTGGCGGATTGGCAACTTCGGCGCGTAACCGAACATATCGAGCAACACCTCGACACACCAATAACGAGCGACGCTCTTGCCGGATCGATCAACGTAAGCACGGGGCATTTCTTCCGCGCCTTCAAAGCAGCGGTCGGTGAGACTCCTCACCATTATGTCATCCGCCAGCGGCTTCGTCGCGCGCAGATCCTTATGCTGGAGACGGATGACCCTTTGTCGAATATCGCTTCGGCCTGTGGGCTCACCGACCAAGCGCACCTGACCCGCCTGTTTCGGCGCTTCATCGGAACCACACCGCTGGCCTGGCGCCGCAAATGGCACTGTCTCGGTGATGATCGTCGGCTGAATAATTGATAGCCTGATCCAATTTCAGTCAC
Organism: Novosphingobium sp. EMRT-2; assembly: GCF_005145025.1. NCBI lineage: Bacteria > Pseudomonadati > Pseudomonadota > Alphaproteobacteria > Sphingomonadales > Sphingomonadaceae > Novosphingobium > Novosphingobium sp. EMRT-2. Next base: position 3,507,482 of record NZ_CP039695.1, read on the forward strand.
ACCTCGACATGATAGGCCGCGCGTCCACTGCAATATCCGACCACACGATCCGGCGAAGGGTGGACCCGAAGGTACGGCACGAGAGAGTAGAGAACGTGTCGTCATACGAGCAGGCTCCATCGTAACGTAAACTTCCCCATGGTGAACGTCGATGCCACGTGCGCGAGCCTCGATCTGCTTGTCGTGGGCATCTTTGAGGACATGCCCACGAACCGCGCTTGCGGCGGCGCGCACAAGGTTGATGAGCTGCCGGGAGGAACGCTGGCACTCTGCGCGCCGGCGGCGTCTTCAATGGCAAAGTCGGTGAGACGCTGACTTTGACGAAGACGCCGCTTCTCTTGCATGCGCGCGCCATTCTTCTGACGAGTCTGGGTTCCGGACCAGAGGTCTGTCGAGACCATAGCGAGGCCCTGGGTGAGGCGGCTGTCCGTCACGCGATGCGGCTCGAAGCGAGTTCGGTTGCATCCTTGTTGGGCCGATTTGAGCGATAGCCCGCAACGCACACGATTGCGGATCCGGTGCAGGGAATGGTGCTAGTCGCCCTTCAAGCCGTGGATCAGGCTGAAAAGCGAGGAGTTGCGCTGGATTGGTACTTCGATGCTCGCCCAGCTGATGTCAGGCAAATGGCGGCCAACCTGCGTAGAGATTCGAACGCGTCGGCGTAACGAATTGAGGCTTTGCGATTCGTCCGCTAGAAGCGCAACCATGATGGCCATGGCGGTTTCCGAGGCGCGCGGCGAACGAAAAGAGTGGATCTCCATTCTGCTGGTCGATGACCATGTCCTTCTCCGAGAAGGCGTGCGCGCAGTTGTTGAAACGCAAGACGACATCAAGATCGTCGGCGAGGCAGGGAGTGGCGAGGAGGCCCTGGCCGAATATCGACGCCTGCAGCCCGACATCGTCCTGATGGACCTGCAAATGGGGCAGATGTCCGGGCTCGAGGCGATCAAGGCAATCCGCGCAGAGGCGCCTGATGCCAAGATCCTCGTGCTGACCACCTATTCCGGCGACGGCAGGGCGATGAAGGCTTTGCAACTCGGTGCCGCCGGCTATCTCCTGAAAGCGAGCCTGCGCAAGGAACTGCTCGATGCGATCCGATCCGTACGCCTTGGGGGAAAGCATCTCGACGCATCGATCGCGTCGGCAATCGCCATGCATGTGCTCGATGAGCCGCTCACCGAGCGGGAGGTTTCAGTCCTGTCGCTTGCGGCGTGGGGCAACAGCAACAAGCAGATAGCCTCCCGGCTCGGCATCGGGGAGGAGACAGTCAAAGGTCATATGAGGCAGATCTTCGCGAAACTGGGTGCATCTGACAGGACGCACGCCGTCACGATCGCGGCAAAGCGCGGCTTGATCGATCTGTAGAGGACGGCGGCGTTCGCGCCCCGGCCGGTCGGCTCGAAAATCGGCGTTCCGGTGCGGTCGCCTGCTCCGTCGATGAATCCGCCGAAGCCCGAGGGTGGGGCGAACGCAGTCGGGGCAGGGGGCTCTCGCCACCCTGCCCAGAGCTAACGAGGCCGAAATTCAGGCCTTTGCCAGTGCCTTGCGCGCGATGCTTGCGGCAAAGAACGGCGTTTCGCGGCGATTATGGTCGCCACCGGCCGACTGACGTGCCGCAGCTGCGTCTTCATAGGCGATGCCGTGCTCCTTGATGAAGTCCATGAAGGCATCGGTCGGGTGCGCCGTCACGCTGTTCGAATAGCGCGTGCGGCCATCCTCGATTCCCTCGGCGCGAAGCTCCCAGATCACATTGACCTGCGTGCGGCCGGCCGCGGTGAACACGTCAGAGATCGAGTTCATTCGGCAATAGGTGGGGGTCATTTCCTCGGCGACATAATGCTGCACGACGAGGCCGGTGCCGATCATCTCGACGTTGATCATCATCTGCTGTCCGTCGTCCGACTTGGTGAGACCGCACGAGACGTGGTCCGGAACGCAGCAGCGTTGATACTCGGCCTCCGATACGGTGAGCAGCCAGTCGGCAATATCGATCTTCCCGATCGGGGCATCGACTTCGGCTGAATAGGTCGATTCCGATAGAATGGTGTCCTTGAGAACCTTCATCGCCTTTTCCTTCATACGGGAAGAAATTGCTTCGGTTGCTTCCGAAAAACGAGGGTATGACCGATCCGATGACAGGCTCCGGCAAAAGCCGGCTCGATCAAATGGGTCGCTGGTTCTGAGCCTCGAAATCGCCGTCAGTCTAGGCGGTGGGCGGAGGCCGGAAATCACACCTAGGTTTGCGCGGACCCGTATCAAATGAGCCGCCGGGATGCTTTCCCGGCTAGACCACTGTGAGATATCGGGGGCGGGGCCGGGCGATCATACTTTGTTATGCCTGTCTCAGGACCTGAGGGCTCCGTACCCCTTCACCATCTCAAATCGGTTCATCGCCTCGACCATGTCTGGCGTCCCCTCATGGGCAAATCGCCGGTCGAGACTATCGTCAAGGAGATCGTGTTATGGCCAATCGCGTGGAATCGGACAGCCTGGGAAAGGTGGAAGTCCCCGCTGATCGTCTTTGGGGTGCGCAGACGCAGCGCTCTTTGGAGCATTTCTCCATCGGTCAAGACCTGATGCCGCGAGAGATGATCCACGCCTATGCGGTGCTCAAACGTTGCGTTGCTGTGGTCAATTATGGCGGCGGTCGGCTCGGGCAGAAGCAGCACGACCTCATCGCCGCGGTCTGCGACGAGATCCTTGGTGGCAAACATCAGGACATGTTCCAGCTTCACGTCTGGATGACAGGCAGTGGGACGCAGTTCAACATGAACGTGAACGAGGTGATCTCGAACCGCTGCTGTCAGCTCGCGGGAACCGAACTGGGCTCGAAAAGCCCGGTTCATCCCAATGACCATGTGAACATGTCGCAATCGTCGAACGACAGCTTCCCGTCCGCGATGTATATCGCGGCTGCCGTTGGCGTGACCGACCGCCTCATCCCCGCCGTGACGGCGCTTCGGGACGCGATTGACGCCAAGTCCAAGGAGTGGAGCGGCATCGTCAAAATCGGCCGCACCCACATGCAGGATGCGACCCCGCTCACTCTCGGTCAGGAATGGTCCGGGTACGTCGGACTACTGAGCGATAACCTTGAGCGCGTCCAGGATGCGCTGAAGGGCGTCTATCACCTCGCGCTGGGTGGCACGGCGGTCGGGACAGGCATCAATGCTGCACCCGGATTTGCCGAGGCTGCTGCCGCAGAGATCGCGCGCTTCACGTCCATCCCGTTTGTCAGCGCGCCGAACAAGTTCACGGTCCAGGGCTCGCATGACGCGCTGGTCCATCTTTCGGGCGCGCTCCGTACGGTCGCGACATCGCTCTACAAGATCGCCAATGATATCCGCATCCTGTCCTGTGGACCTCGCGCCGGCTTCCATGAACTGCTCATCCCGGAAAACGAGCCCGGCTCGTCGATCATGCCCGGCAAGGTCAATCCGACCCAGGCGGAGGCTCTCGCGATGCTGGCCGTGCAGGTGATGGCGAATGACGTCGCCGTGGGGTTCGGTGGCGCCAGCGGCTATCTGGAAATGAATGTCTACAAGCCCTTAATCATTCAGAACATCGCACAGTCCATCACATTGATCACCGATGGGTGCACCAATTTCCGAAAATTCCTCGTTGAGGGCACGAAGCCTAACCTGAAGAAAATTGGCGAATATGTCGAACAGTCGCTGATGCTTGTGACGGCGCTGGCACCGGTCATCGGCTACGACAAGGCCTCCCAGATCGCCCATCACGCGATGGACCATGACCAGACGCTGAAGCAAGCGGCGCTCGAGCTGGGCTTCGTATCGGAGGAGGAATTCGAGCGCGTTGTCGATCCCGCGAAGATGACCAAGCCCTATGTGGCCGCTGGCTAAGGCCCGCTGTCAAATTCGCTCGAAGCGAGCATAGCGACACGGGCCTGGGCTCAATGCCGCATCCGGTGTCGCCGATGCATCATCGCCAGTGACGCGCGCCCCGGAACTGTGACCGAAATTTGGTTGAGTTCGACGCAAGGATTCGGACGGACATGAAGCGCAGCAGGTCCAACGTAGAGCAGATCATCGGGATATTGAAGGAGCAGGAAGCGGGATGGCGACGACGGAGGTATGCCGCCGCCATGGCATCAGCACTGCCACGCTCTACACATGGAAGCCGAAGTATGGCGGCTTGGAGGTTTCCGAGGCTCGACGCCTGCGAACGCTTGAGGAAGAGAATGCCCGGCTGAAAAACACGTTGGCCAAGGCGATCCTCGACAACGCGGTGCTGAAGGATCTGCCGCAAAGAATGGTGACGTCCAGCGCGAGGCGGGAAGGCGCCGCCCGTGCCTGTGAGCATCATGTGCTAAGCGAGCGTCGGGCATGCCAACTGGTTGGCGTGAGCCGCAGAGTCGTTCGGGATCGTTCCAAGACGCCGGCTCGGCCCGTCTGGGCTACCTGCTGACGCGCAAGGGGATGTCGCCCCGCCACGGGAAACTGCTGCGCATGTATCGAGAGGAAGCGAGATAGCGGCTCTTGGACGAAGCAGACAAGCTGCAGAGGCGATTGGACATGATCTGCCTCGACGGGATCGAGGGAAGGATCACCGCGGAACGATATGACCGCATCATCGCTCCCTGGCGCGAAGAGCGGGCACAGGGGTTTTTCCGCCACTCTTCCGAAACACAAGCGCCGTGCCCTCGGCTTGGCTCTATCGAACTGCACGTGGGTTAAAAGATCACTGATTGCCGAATTCCGCCAACCATTTGAGATGTTGAGGAGTTTTGCACGTCGGGCGCCCAGCCATGAAATCTCGAATTTGGCCGATTCTGCCGAATTCCGAGATTTGGTGACCCCTACGGGAATCGAACCCGTGTTTCAGCCGTGAGAGGGCCGCGTCCTGACCGCTAGACGAAGGGGCCGATGTTGGTCGGGCGGGCGATGAAAAAGCACCATGCCGCGCCTGATCGGGCGGAAGCTAGTGGTGACCCCTACGGGAATCGAACCCGTGTTTCAGCCGTGAAAGGGCCGCGTCCTGACCGCTAGACGAAGGGGCCACTGGGCTAGCGCCGCTGGGCAGGACCGCGCCTCTACGGGGGTGAGGCCGGTCCGTCAAGCGCCGATTTCATCATTTTCCTCAGTCGGCGAATGCCGCATCCTCGACGTGCAATTCGGCGGCGGGGCGGCTACCCCAGTCATCGGTCCGCGCGCGCCCGGCAAGCCAGAGCTGGCGGCCCCTGACGCCATGCAGCAGCGTCTGCCCCAGCTCGCTGGCGGCGGCGCGGAAGGCGATGGCCTTGAACGACCGGCCATCGGCCCCGCTTGCCACCATGCGGACGTGATCGGTGCCGACGAGGTCGCACTTGACCAGCCGCACCGGCCCCACGGCGATGCGCGGCCCCGGCCAGCCCACACCGTAAGGCCCGCCGGCTTCGAGCGTGGTGACGAGATCGGGCGTCAGTCCGCCGGGGTTGAGCGACAGGTCCAGCAGCAGTGATTGCGAGGCGCGCGCCGAAGCGACATCGCGCGCCAGCCGTTCGTCCAGCCAGTCGGCCAGCCGGGGCAGGGCCGCCGGGTCGATAGTGAGGCCGCAGGCCATGGCATGCCCGCCGCCCGCGACCAGCAGCCCGTTCTCGCGCGCGGCGATGATCGCAGCGCCCAGGTCCACACCCGCAATCGAACGGCCCGATCCCTTGCCGTTGCCGGCGTCGTCGGCGTCGAGCGCGATGACCAGCGTGGGCTTGCCGGTCTTTTCCTTGATGCGGCCGGCCACGATTCCGATCACGCCGGGGTGCCAGCCTTCGCCGGCAAGGACATTGACCGCGCGGTTGTGCTGGCCATCGACCTGCATCTCGGCCGCTTCCTGCACCGCCTGTTCGATGGCCCGCCGTTCGTCGTTGAGCATCGACAACCGCGTCGCGATGTCGCGCGCCTCGTCGGCATCGTTGGTGGTGAGGAGCCGCACGCCGAGCGAGGAATCGCCGATGCGCCCCGCCGCGTTGATGCGTGGGCCGAGCGCGAAGCCGAGATCGCTGCAGGTGGGCGCGCGATTGAGACGGCTGGCGTCGATCAGCGCGGCCAGGCCCGTGTTCTCGCGCCTGGCCATGACCTTGAGACCCTGCGCCACCAGCGCGCGGTTGAGCCCCTTCAGCTGCGCCACGTCGGCCACGGTGCCCAGCGCGACCAGATCGAGCAGGCGCATCAGGTCCGGCGCCGGGCGGCTCTCGAAATAGCCGCGCGCGCGCAGCGTGCGGACCGTGGCGACCGCCAGCAGGAACGCGACGCCGACGGCGGCAAGATGGCCGTGCAGGGCGGCCTCGTCGCTCTCGTCCAGCCGGTTCGGATTGACCAGCGCGGCGGTGATTGGAAGCTCGGGCGGACATTTGTGGTGATCGACCACGATCACGTCCACGCCTTCGGCATGGGCGGCGGCCAGCGCTTCGTGCGCCATCGCCCCGCAATCGACCGTCACGATCAGCGAGGACCCTTCGCGCGCCAACCGGACCAGCGCCTCGCCCGATGGGCCATAGCCTTCGAGCAGGCGATCCGGGATATAGGCGCGCGCCTCCACGCCAAGGTCGCGCAGCAGGCGGATCAGCAGCGCGGCGCTGGTGGCGCCATCGACGTCGTAATCGCCATAGACGGTGATCGCCTCGCGCGCGGTGACGGCGGAGGCCAGCCTTTCCGCCGCCGCGTCCATGTCGCGGAACAGCGAGGGGTCGGGCATGAAATCGCGCAGGGTGGGGCGGCGGTGGCGCTCCAGATCCTCGCGCGCGACGCCGCGCGACAGGAGAAGCTGGTTGACGAGATCGTCGGCCAGGCTGCCGTGCCAGCCGCCAAGGTCCATGTTGCCGCCGCGCCAGCGCCAAGCGAGGCCGGAGAAGGAATGGGTGACAGCGGAAATCGGGATCATGATCCGGATGCGCTAGCCTATTGCCAAACGACCGCAAAGCGGTTGACTGTAATCAATGGCGGACAATGCCTTGAGTCACATAATCCGGCGCAAAAGAACGCCATGATGGTCGCACTGGATCACACGCGGGTTGCCGGCTTTTCCCGGTTCTCGCCCTGCCACCATAGATGACCACGACGGATGACCACGGGGGATGACATGGGCAATCTGATGACGACGAAGCGGATGCTGGCCTGCTGCGGCCTGTTGCTGATCGCCGGTGGCGGCGTGCTGACCGCGCAGAACGCGGCCGCCCCGGTCGCGCGCTACGAGATGCGCGCCGGCACTATATCCGGCATGGCGGGGATGCGCGGCGGTGGCATGGGCGCCGCGCTGGGCATGGCCTTTGGCGGCGGCGGTGGCGCGCAGCACGAACTGTGGCTGGAACTCGGCTCCAGCCGCACCGCGCCCGATGGCAAGCCCAAGGCGGACCATTTCATGCCGGCCGGCGCGCGGCTGGGCAAGTCGGTGGCGCTGAAGACGCCGGAGCGCACGCCAACCGCGCCGGGCGAGACGCATTTCGAGCGGCCCACCGGACGGATGCTGATCTTCTGGGGCTGCGGGGAACACGCGCCCAAGGGGCAGCCGGTCATTATCGATTTCGCCAAGGTCGCGGCGGGGCAGATGCCGCCGGGCCTGTGGTCCAGCGCGGTGCCGCTCGATCGCTATGTCACGCCGGCCAACAGCCGCACCTATGGCCAGTGGCCGTCGGATGATGGCAAGTCGGCCCGGCCCGACAGCTCGCTGATCGGCGCGCATCGTATCGCTGGCAATTACGCGCCCGACATCAACTTCACGCTGACCAAGGATTTCATGGGAGCCTTGCAGGGATCGTCGGCCACGCAGCCGAGCGGTGCCACGCTGCTGCGCTGGAACGCCTTGCCCGGCGCGACCGGTTATCACGCCTCGATCATCGGGGGGAAGCAGGGCGGGCGTGGCAGCAACCAGCCGGTGGATATCGTGTGGTGGTCGTCCAGCGCGACGCGCGAGTTCGGTGGCGGTCTGGCGGACTGGCTGGCGCCGGCCACCGTCGCGCGGCTGGTCGCCAACCGCACCGTGCTGTCGCCACAGACGACGACCTGCACCGTGCCGGCCGAGGTCAAGCAGGCCGCGCCCGACTATATGTTCGGTTCGATCTACGCTTATGGTCCGGAGGAGGACTTCGCCTATCCGCCGCGTCCCGCCGATCCCAAAATCGCGTGGAAGCCGGAATGGACCGCGCGTATTCGCCACCGTTCGATGACGGGATTCCTTGTCGGCATGGAAGGCCTTGGCGCGGCGAACGGGGCGCAGCCGCAGCGCGAATGCCCAACCAAGCCGAAGAAGCGTGGCCTTGGCGGGCTGGGTGGGCTGATCGGCGGCGCGCTGGGCGCACCCACGGGCGGTCAGGACGGCTGCTGACCGCGGATGCTGGCGATCGTATGGCATAGCAGGACCGGCGCGGCGCAGGCGCTGGCACAGGCCGCCTGCGATGGTGCCGCGCGCGGCGGGCCGGTTCGCATGGTTGCCGCTGTTGATGCCGGGCCGGAATTGCTGCTCAACGCCGACGGCTATCTGTTCTGTTGCCCGGAGAACCTCGGGGCGATGACCGGGGCCATGAAGGAGTTCTTCGATTGCGCCTACTACCCGTTGCTGGGGCGGATCGAGGGGCGGCCATATGCGACGATCATTTCCGCCGGATCGGACGGGGAAGGCGCGCTGAGGCAGATCGACCGGATCGCCACCGGCTGGCGGTTGCGCCGCGTGGCCGATCCTTTCACTGTCCTGCTCGATGCGCAGACGCCGGAATGCATCCAGGCGACGAAGACCGTGCCGCCGGAACACCTCGAAGCGGCCGGGGCGCTGGGAGAAGCGCTGTCGCGGGGGCTGGAGATGGGGATATTCTGAAGGCCGCCCGCCATGCCGGGACGTTGTTCAAGTCGGTCCAAAGTCGGGATGGACCCGCCGTGGTGCGGTGATACCATCGGTTTGGTGCAGGGTGTGCGGGAGAGCAGGCATTGACGGGTGAGCGAACGAAGGGCCAAAGCCGGCTTGCCGCGCTGCTGTTCGACCCGGAAGCACGGCCCGACGCGGGGCAGATCGCGGATCTCTCGGCACTGCACGGGCGTTTTTCCGTTTCCAACTGGTCCGATGAGCATGCCGGCATCGTGGAACTGCTGCACGAGGGGCTGACCTTCGACATGGGGCATTTGTGCCCAGCCCAGGCGCTCCACATTGACGGGTTGGCGCATCGGGTGGAACTGCCGCAAGGCCTTGACGTGGATGCACTGTGCGCCGTCGATCTGCTGCCGGCGCCGCACCTCGCGGGTGCTGGCAGGTTGTTGCCCGTGCTTCGGGTACTGGCGGACCTGCTCATCGATCTGACCGCCCTGCCGGGATTGCGGGCCGTGGCGTGGTGTCCCGCCCGCACGGTCATGTCGCCGGCATGGTTCACCGAGGCTTGTGGCGCGTGGCTTGCGGGTGGACCGTTCCCGGCGCTGGCGTTGACGGCGCTCTTCCGGGGACGGGATGGCGGCATCGCCAGCGAGGGGCTGGCGTTCCTGACAGGGCAGGAGTTCGCGTTGCGTCCGCGACCTGGCGTTTCGCCCGATCAGGATGCGCGCGTGGCGGTGCGGCTTACGGACTGGCTGGTCGCGCACGGGCGCGTGGACGCGCCTTGCGATGCCTTGCTGCCCGGTGGTGGCGCGGTGCGCATCGAGCCTGACGACAACGATACGCTTCTGGTCCGGTGCCGCTGACGCGTCCAGGATTGCCGTTCCGTCTGGTCAACGCACCGGGGCGTCCCGGCTATGCGCCTGGCCTTCAGCGCCATCATCTTCTGCCCCGCCAGTTGCTGGGGCAGCGATCGTTGGAGGGCATGATCCGGTATCTGGGAGCAGACAGGTTGGGCTTTGAGGATTTCCGCCGCAACGGCTTGCTATTGCCTGCGACGGAACGCGCCGCGCGCAGGATTGGCCTTCCGCTCCATCGGGGGCCGCATCGGCGCTATAACGAGGTGGTGGTCGATCGGGCTGGCCAGATCGAGTTGCATTGGCGCAAGGTGCGTGCCCGCAAAGGCGACCGGGCGGATATCGAGGCGCTCATGCGTTTCGACCTGTTGCAGCGCGCATTGCGTCGCCGTCTGCTCGAACCGGCGCGATGGCGCGGGCCACCGCTCAATCGCCGCGATCCCGCGCTGGATTTCAGCCACCTCGACAGGATGGCGGATTTCCTGTGGAGCGGGACCGCTGCGTGAAGGTCACGACAGGAACGGCGCGGTGTTCGCGGCCAGTGCGCCGACCGCGGCCTTGTATTGTTGTTCCAGCCTGGCGACGCGCTCGGCCACGGACTCGATGGCATCGACCGCGCCAATGCCCTGGCCCGAACCCCAGATATCCTTCCATGCCTTGGCGTCCGTGTTCCCACCCGAACCGAAGTTCATCTTCGACGGGTCGCTGACGGGGAGGTTGTCGGGGTCGAGACCGGCGTTCTGGATCGAACTGCGCAGATAGTTGCCGTGCACGCCGGTAAACAGGTTGGAATAGACGATATCGCCGGCTGAACTGTCGACGATGGCCTGCTTGTAGGCATCGATCGCGCGGGCTTCGTGCGTGGCGATCCAGGCCGACCCGATATAGGCGAAGTCGGCACCCAGCGCCTGCGCGGCCAGCACCGAATTGCCGTGGGCAATCGCGCCCGACAGCGCAATCAGGCCATCGAACCAGGAGCGGATTTCGCGCACCAGCGCAAAGGGAGACTGCGCGCCGGCATGTCCGCCAGCGCCGGCCGCCACCGGGATCAGCCCGTCGGCGCCCTTTTCGATCGCCTTGCGCGCGAACATGTCGTTGATGACGTCATGCAGCACTATGCCGCCCCAGCGGTGCGCCGCCTGATAGACGTCCTCGCGCGCGCCGAGCGAGGTGATGAGCATCGGCACCTGCCACTTTTCGCACAGCGCCATGTCTTCATCGAGCCGGTTGTTGGTGCGGTGGACGATCTGGTTGACCGCGAACGGCGCGGCCGGACGATCGGGATGGGCGCGGTTGTGCGCGGCCAGTTCCTCGGTGATCTGGTGCAGCCATTCGTCAAGCTGGCTGATCGGCCGGGCGTTGAGCGAGGGGAAGCTGCCGACGACGCCGGCCTTGCACTGCGCGATGACCAGTTCCGGCCCGGAAATGATGAACAGGGGCGAAGCAATGACAGGCAGGCGCAGGTTCTGGAACAGGGCGGGCAACGGCATGGATCAGCTCTCTCGCAATGCGTTTAATCGATCGATTAAGGTCTGCATATGCAGTCGCGCGCGCCAAGTCAAAGGTTCGCGCGGGTGCGGCGCTCAGCCGGTCGGCAGGACGTCTTCGATCCCGTAAACCCGCGCGGCGGTTTCGGCAAAGAGCGCGCGCTTTTCCGCCGCCGAAGCGCCGGCGGACAGGCGCTTGAACGCGTTCCAGAGGGTCACGTAGTCAGCGCCCCATTTGTCGACCGGGAAGTTGCTTTCGAACATGGCGCGGTGCGGCCCGAACGCATCAATGCAGGTTTCGATATAGGGCCGCCACATCGCCGCGAGCGCGATCGAGGAAAAGCCCTTGGCCGGTCCTTCCTCGGGCATGCCGCAGAAGGCCATGGCAAGGCCGCCGAGCTTGATGGACACGTTGGGGCATTCGGCCAGCGTGCGAATGGCCGAGCGCCAGGCATCGAACCGGTCCGGCAGCTTGCCGCGATAGCTGGCGATGTTCAGCGGCGTGCCGCAGTGATCAAGCACGATGGTGGTATCGGGAAAGGCGCGCGCCAGATCGATCACGTCCTGCAATTGCGGTTCCAGCACCCAGGCATCGAACGTCAGCCCCATCGGGGCGAGGTGGCGGAAACCGGCGCGGAAGGCATCGCTGGCGAGCAGGCCGGGCGGGGCGTGGAACGGCGGCCCGAGTACGTCGGGATCGGCATCCCAGGCGCCCTGGTGGCGGATGCCGCGGAAGCGGCCGTTGCCGGCGGCCTTCAGCGCTTCGAGCACCGGTTGCGCCGCATCGCCCAGCGTCAGGTCGGCGTGGCCGATGATCGCCGCGCAGGCGCGCAGATCGCCGTAGATGCCGCTGGCGCTTTGCGCGGCGACGCCGTTGACGAATTCCACTTCGCCCACCGGACGCATATCGGCGCTGGCCCCCGCGCGATAGAACGCGCCGCATTCCATATAAACGGTGCCGACCACGCGGTGCCCGCTCTGTGCATCGGCGCGCAGATGATCGAACACGTATAGCGGGGAAAGCGCCGCCGCCTGAATGAACGGGTGATGCGGTTCCGGAAAGGCGGCCAGAAGCGGCGACAGATCCCACAGATGATGGTGCGGGTCGATGATCGGAAGATCAGGTTCCAGAATCGCTTCAGGCATGTCGGCTCCCAAATACACGGCCTCTTGCGGGCCTGCACCGAACTATGGAGCAGGCCACACAAGAAGCAAGTGTGAGAGCGGGGAATTTAACCGATCGGTGAAACGCGATCAGCGCGCGGTGTTGGCGGCGCTGAGAATGGCGCGGACGCTGGCGGTGGCCACGTCCTCGTCGATGCCCACACCCCAGATCACGCGCCCGTCGGGCAGCGCGCATTCGACATAGGCCGCTGCGCGCGCATTGGTGCCGCTGCCCATGGCGTGTTCCGAATAATCGCGAATCTCGATGTCCACGCCGAACCCCTCGCGCAGCGTCGCCACGACCGAGGAAATGAGGCCGTTGCCGCGCCCGCTGACGGTCTGGATCTGGCCGTCGATCTCGATCTTGCCGGCGAACACGCGGGTGCCGTCGGGCGCGCGCGATTCCTCGTAGTCGACGAGCTGGAAGTGCTGCGGGGATTCAAGGCGATAGACCTTGCGGAACACGTCCCAGATATCGCCGGCCTGCAGTTCGCGGCCAACCTCGTCCGCCAGTTCCTGCACGTGCCGGCTGAAATGCGCCTGCATCTTCTTGGGCAGCTTGAGGCCCTGGTCCTGTTCCAGCACCCAGGCGAAACCGCCCTTACCGGACTGCGAATTGACGCGGATCACCGCTTCGTAGCTGCGGCCGAGGTCGGCCGGGTCGATCGGCAGGTAAGGCACGGCCCAGAGTTGGTCGTTGCGCGCGTCCTGCGCGGCGAAGCCCTTCTTGATCGCATCCTGGTGCGAACCGGAGAACGCCGTGAACACCAGTTCGCCGCCATAGGGATGGCGCGCCGGCACGGGCAGTTGATTGCAATATTCGACCGTCTGGATCACCTGGTCGATGTCCGAGAAATCCAGTTCCGGATCAACGCCCTGCGTGTACATGTTGAGCGCGACGGTGACGAGGCAGCAGTTGCCGGTGCGCTCACCATTGCCGAACAGGCAACCTTCCACGCGGTCGGCGCCGGCCATCAGGCCCAGTTCCGCCGCCGCGACACCGGTGCCGCGATCGTTGTGGGTGTGCAGCGAGATCACCGCGCATTCGCGATTTGGCAGGTTGCGGCAGAAATATTCGATCTGATCGGCGTAGATGTTCGGCGTCGCGGCTTCCACCGTCGCCGGCAGGTTCAGGATGATCGGCTTTTCGGGCGTCGGCTTCAGCACGTCCATCACCGCTTCGCAGCAGGCGATGCTGAAATCGAGTTCGGCGGTGGAGAAGGTTTCCGGGCTGTATTCGAAATGCCAGTCCGTCTGCGGAAAGCGCGCGGCCTGATCGCGCAGGTTCTTTGCCCCGGCGATGGCGATGTCCTTGATCTGCGCGGGTTCCATGCCGAACACCACGGTGCGCCACAACGGCGATACCGCGTTATAGACATGGACGATGGCCTGCTTGGCCCCGGCGAGGCTTTCGAACGAGGTCTTGATCAGGTCCTCGCGCGATTGGGTCAGCACCTGGACGAACACGTCATCGGGAATGTGGCCGCCGTCGACCAGACCGCGGATGAAATCGTATTCGGTCGCGCCGGCGCTGGGGAAGCCGACTTCGATTTCCTTGAGGCCCACCTTCACCAGCAGATCGAAGAAGCGCTGCTTCTTGTCGGCATCCATCGGATCGATCAGCGACTGGTTGCCATCGCGCATGTCGGTGGAAAGCCAGCGCGGCGCCTTGGTGATGGTGCGGCTGGGCCATTGGCGGTTGGGCAGGTCGATCTGCGGAAATGGACGGTACTTGACCGAAGGGTCTTTCAGCATGGTCATCTCGGGAAAACTCGGAGCTTGCGAGCCGCTGTGGCCCTGTAATGTGACGTGCGGTTTGCTGTCCCCTGGGCGCCGCGCGCGCCGTGGGACCGACGCGTCAGCTCACGCCCAAGGGCGAATAAGTCGAAGGGTAAGATCCAGCCGAGCGATCATGCGCCAAGCCTATGGTCAATTCGCGGGCGCTTGTCCAGAATGAATGCAGCACGAAGGACAGGCGCCGCCCGCGCTTGCGATGGAGAGAGGATACCCGCGCTCATGCAGATCGAACCGTTCACGCTTGCCGTTCCACAGGCGCAGATCGACGACCTTCACCGGCGGATCGACATGACGCGCTGGGCCGAACGGGAGACGGTGGAGGACTGGTCGCAGGGCACGCCGCTGGCGGCGTTGCGCGAACTGGTCCGTTACTGGCGCGAGGAATACGACTGGCGCCGGTGCGAGGCCTGGCTGAACGCGACCGGCCAGTTCACCGCCCGGATTGACGGGCTGCCGATCCATTTCCTCCATGTCCGTTCGCGGCACCAAAACGCCACGCCGCTGGTGCTGACTCACGGCTGGCCGGGGTCGATTCTGGAGTTCCGCAACTGCATCGCGGCGCTGACCGATCCCGAAGCGCACGGCGGCACGGCGGAGGATGCGTTCCATGTCGTCATTCCCGCGCTGCCGGGCTTCGGCTTTTCGGGCAAACCGACGCAGGCCGGCTGGGGCGTCGAAAGGATCGGGCGGGCCTGGGGCGAACTGATGCGCGGGCTGGGCTATGCACGCTGGTTCGCGCAAGGGGGTGACTGGGGATCGGCGGTGACAACCGCGATCGCGCTGCAGAAGGTCGAAGGCTGCGCCGGTATCCATCTCAACATGCCGATCGCGCGACCGCTGCCCGACGATCTTGCTGCGCCTTCCCCCGCCGAAGTCCGCGCGCTGACCGCGCTCCAGCACTATCAGGACTGGGATTCGGGCTATTCCAAGCAGCAGCAGACCCGCCCGCAGACGGTGGGATACGGGCTGGTCGATTCGCCTGTGGGACTGGCCGGCTGGATCTACGAGAAGATGTGGGCGTGGACGGACAACGCTGGCCGGGCCGAAGACGCACTCGATCGCGACGCCATTCTGGACAATATCATGCTGTACTGGCTGCCGGCGGCCGGTGCTTCCTCTGCCCGTCTGTACTGGGAAAGTTTCGGCAGTTTCGCGGCAAAGGACATCGATCTGCCGGTGGCGGTCAGCGCGTTTCCCAAGGAGATATTGCCCACGCCGCGCAAGTGGGCGGAACGGCATTATCGCACGCTCGTCCATTGGGGAGACATGGAGAAGGGCGGCCACTTCGCGGCATGGGAACAACCGGAAGCCTTCGTGCGGGAACTGCGGATCGCGTTCGGCAACATGCGTTGACGGGGAAGGGCCGGAAGGGCGGCGTGATCAGCCGCAGCGCGCGGAAACGACCAGCCCGTTCTCGTTGACCATCACGTTCAGGCGCTCGGGCGCGAAATCCTCCGTGACCACGTTTCCCGGGTGGACCCAGCGGATAACTTCGTGGTTCACGGCCTTGCGCACAGCCATGTGGAGATCGAGCGTTTCGCGCTTGCCGAGAATGTCCTGCACCTTTTCCGCGCCGCAGCTTGCGGCCGGGAGAGGGCCTGCAAGGTCTGCCGTGTCGCTACTCCCGGCGGAAGGCGCATCGTCAAAAGCCCCCACCGCTTCATAGGCCTTCGCGCCGGATTCTTCGGCCTGCTGCGACGGCTTTGTATTGCACCCGGCAAGAGCGCTGCACAGGACCAGCCCGCCCGAAACGGCCAGTGCGCGAACCATGGATAGTTATCCTTCGTGATGTCTCCACAATGGAGATAATCAGACAGAAGTTACCGGTCCATTGCCATTCGTCGAATGGGGCGAGACGTCTGTGGAATAAAAAACGGCGCGAGCATTGCCCGCACCGTTCGGAATCACGCCCAGGCAGGGAGAAATGCCCGGAAGCGCCGAGGCAGGCCGACGGCCACGCCCCGGCGCCTTGCCGTCAGTTCTTGGTCTGGTCGACCAGCTTGTTCGCGCCGATCCAGGGCATCATGGCGCGCAGCTTGGCGCCGGTTTCCTCGATCGGGTGGCGCTTGGCGGCGATGCGCGAAGCCTTCAGTTCGGGCTGCCCGGCGCGGTTGTCGAGCACGAAGTCCTTGACGAAGCGGCCGGACTGGATGTCGGCCAGAACGCGCTTCATTTCCTGCTTCGTTTCATCGGTGATGATGCGCGGCCCGGTCTTGATATCGCCGTATTCGGCGGTGTTCGAGATCGAGTAGCGCATGTTGGCGATGCCGCCTTCGTACATCAGGTCGACGATCAGCTTCAGTTCGTGGAGGCATTCGAAGTAGGCCATTTCCGGCGCGTAGCCAGCTTCCACCAGCGTTTCGAACCCGGCCTGGACCAGCGCGGTGGCGCCGCCGCAAAGCACGGCCTGCTCACCGAACAGGTCGGTTTCGCATTCCTCGCGGAAGTTGGTTTCGATGATGCCCGAACGGCCGCCGCCAACGCCCGAGGCATAGGCGAGGGCGATGTCATGCGCGTTGCCGGTGGTGTCCTGGTGCACGGCGACAAGGCACGGCACGCCGCCGCCCTTGAGGTATTCGCCACGCACGGTGTGACCCGGGCCCTTGGGCGCGATCATGATCACGTCGATGTCGGCGCGCGGTTCGATCAGGCCGAAGTGGATGTTGAGGCCGTGCGCGAAGGCGAGCGCCGCGCCGGGCTTCAGGTTGGCGTGCAGGTCGGCGGCGTAGATGGCGGCCTGGTGTTCGTCCGGCGCCAGGATCATGAGCACGTCGGCCCAGGCGGCGGCATCGGCGTTCGCCAGCACCTTGAAGCCGGCGGCTTCGGCCTTCTTGGCACTGGCCGATCCGGGGCGCAGCGCGATGGCCACTTCCTTCACACCCGAATCGCGCAGGTTCTGCGCGTGGGCGTGGCCCTGGCTGCCATAGCCGAGGATGGCGATCTTCTTGCCCGTGATCAGGTTCAGGTCGGTATCGGCGTCGTAATAAACCTTCATTGTGCTTTCCCTCGTCCAGTTCGCCATGCTGAAGCGGGTTCAGCATCCATCGGGGCCGTTCAGCGCCGCCCTATCGGGAAAAATGGACCCCGAAACAAGCCGGGGTGACGTAGTTCTTCAGAATGTCCGTTGCAGGATCGGTTTGACGTTCAGGCGGCGTTCGCGCCCCGGATCATGCCGACGATGCCGGTGCGGCCGACTTCGACCAGCCCCAGTTCGCGCATCAGGCCGACGAACGTGTTGATCTTGTCCGGCGCGCCGGTCAGTTCGAACACGAAGCTGTGGGTGGTGGTGTCCACCACCTTGGCGCGGAAAACGTCCGCCAGCCGCAGCGCTTCCACGCGCGCGTCGCCGGTGCCGGCGACCTTGATCAGCGCCAGTTCGCGTTCGACGTAAGGCCCCACCTCGGTCAGGTCGGTCACCTTGTGGACCGGGACCAGCCGTTCCAGCTGGGCGTGGATCTGGTCGATGATCTCGGGCGGGCCGTGCGTCACGATGGTGATGCGGCTGACGTCGTGCTCGTCGGTGATGTCCGCCACCGTCAGGCTGTCGATGTTATAGCCGCGTGCGGTGAACAAGCCGGCGATCTTGGCAAGGATGCCGGCTTCGTTGTCGACCATGACGGTCAGGACGTGGCGTTCGGACGCCTGTTCCTTGATCTTCATCACTGTAAGGGTTTCCTCTGGGCGCAATCGTCTGGCCGGTGCCGTCAGACCAGCGCCTTGGCTTCGTCGTCCATCGTGCCGCTCACCGCATCGCCGTAAAGCAGCATCTCGGTATGCGCGGCACCGCTCGGGATCATCGGGAAGCAGTTCGCTTCCTTGGCGACAAGGCAATCGACGATGACCGGGCCGGGATGGTCGATCATCGCCTGGATGCCGGCATCGAGCTGGCTTTCGTCCTCGATGCGGATGCCCTTCCAGCCATAGGCTTCGGCCAGCTTCACGAAATCGGGAAGGCTGTCGGAATACGAGTTGGAATAGCGGCTCTCATAGGTCAGTTCCTGCCACTGGCGGACCATGCCCATCCATTCGTTGTTGAGCACGAAGACCTTGACCGGCAGGCGATATTGCGTGGCGGTGCCCAGTTCCTGGATGTTCATCTGGATCGAAGCATCGCCGGCCACATCGATCACCAGCGCATCGGGGAAGCCCACTTGCGCGCCGATCGCGGCCGGCAGGCCATAGCCCATCGTGCCGAGCCCGCCCGAGGTCAGCCACTTGTTCGGCTTCATGAAGTGGAAGTACTGCGCCGCCCACATCTGGTGCTGGCCGACTTCGGTGGCGATGATCGGATCGCGATCGCGGGTCAGCGCATAGAGGCGCTCGATCGCGAACTGCGGCATGATATCCTTGCTGCGCTTCGGATAGGACAGGCTCTTGCGCGCGCGCCAGCCGTCGATGCGGGCGTACCATTCCTGAAGGTCCGCCTTCTGGTGGCCGCCAGCCTTCCAGGCCTCGATCAGCTGTGCCAGCACCTTGCCGCAATCGCCGATGACCGGCAGGTCCACGCGCACCGTCTTGTTGATGGAGGCGCGGTCGATGTCGATGTGGATCTTCTTGCTGTTGGGCGCGAAGGCATCGAGGCGGCCGGTGACACGATCATCGAAGCGCGCGCCGACCGCGACGATCAGGTCGGCCCGGTTCATGGCGAGATTGGCTTCGTAAGTCCCGTGCATGCCCAGCATGCCCAGCCACGCGGGATGATCGGCCGGGAACGCGCCCAGGCCCATCAGCGTGGAAGTGACGGGCGCGCCGGTCAGCGCCTGAAGCTCGCGCAGCAGGCGCGTGGCTTCGGGGCCGGAATTGATCACGCCGCCGCCGGTGTAGAAGATCGGGGCTTCCGCCGCCGCGATCATGGCGATGGCATCGGCGATGTCCTGCCGGTTGCCTTCGACCTGCGGGGCATAGCGGTTGCGCTGTTGCGGCGCGACCTCGGTCCACGCGGCCGAAGCGACCTGGACATCCTTGGGAATGTCGATCACGACCGGGCCGGGGCGGCCCTCGGTGGCGATGCGGAACGCCTCGTCGATCGTCGCGGCGAGCTGCGAGGGGTCCTTCACCAGATAGTTGTGCTTGGTGCAGTGCCGGGTGATGCCGATGGTGTCGGCTTCCTGGAACGCGTCCGAACCGATCAGCGCGGTGGCGACCTGGCCGGTGATGACGACCAGCGGAATCGAATCCATGAAGGCGTCGGCGATGCCGGTGACCGCGTTGGTGGCACCGGGGCCGGACGTCACCAGCACCACGCCGGGCTTGCCGGTGGCGCGGGCATAGCCTTCGGCCGCATGGGCGGCGCCGGCTTCGTGCCGGACGAGGATGTGGCGGATGCGTTCATCGCCGAACAGCGCGTCATAGATCGGAAGCACTGCCCCGCCAGGATAGCCGAACACGAATTCGACGCCCTTGGCGACCAGGCTTTCAACCAGGATTTCCGCGCCGCTGCGCTCGGTTTTCACGGTACTTCGTCCCTTGCTTGGCGATCCGGTTTTCCGCTTCGCCTGTCTTGCAACTCTGCGAACATTCCAACGTATCGTTTTCCATCCCCAAAAGAGGATGGCACTTGCTCCGGCCGGGGCCGGAAATACACTGTCGGCCGAAAAATTATGGCCCGACGCAGAGCTGGCTGCGCCGGGCCGTCTCTCCCTTCCGGGCACCCGACACAAGTCGGGCAGTTGACGGCCTGCTACTTGATATAAAATGCCATGTCAAGCAGCTATGTTTGAAATAATCCTGCTATATCCTCCGTGTCAAGGTAATTTTCGTTCGCAAGGCGCGGCCAGTCCGGCGGATTTTGGTGTCTTAGCCAGGTGAACTGCCGTTTGACGTAGTTTCGCGTGGCCTGTTGCCCTGTCGCGATAGCCGACTCGGCATCGCATTCGCCGCGCACAAACGTGGCGATCTCCGGCACGCCGATGGCGCGCATCACGGGCAGAGCGGGGTCCAGCCCGCGCGCGAGCAGCGTCCGCACTTCGTCGATCGCGCCGCCCTCCCACATCCGGCGGAAGCGCACGTCGCAGCGATCATACAGCCACTGCCGGTCGGGCAGCAGGATCGCGGGGGCAAGGGTAACCGTGCCACCGATGCCGCCGCTGCGCTCGGCCTGCCATGCGGCCAGCGGGCGGCCGGTCGAGCGCACCACTTCCAGCGCGCGGGCGACCCGCGTGGTATCCGCCGGGGCCAGCCGGGCCGCGCGTTCCGGGTCTTCGGCGCGCAGGGCTTCCCACGCCTGAGCGACCGGCATCGCGCGCACCGCCGCGCGTATTTCCGGATCGATCGATGGCACGGGCGCGATGCCGTCGAGCAGGGTGCGGATGTAAAGCCCGGTTCCGCCGACGAGGATAGGAAGCGCGTCCTCGGCATGCGCCCGCACGATTTCCGCCCGCGCGGCCTCGGCCCAATCGGCGGCCGAGCAGGCCACCGCACCATCCCATGCGCCGAACAGCCGGTGGGGGATGCCCTGCATCTCCTGCTCGGTCGGCCGCGCGCTCAGCACGGCCAGATCGGCATAGACCTGCGCGCTGTCGGCATTGATGACCACGGCCTTGCGTCCCTGCGCGCGTTCGTGCAGCGCCAGCTTTATCGCCAGATCGCTCTTGCCGCTGGCCGTCGGCCCTGCAATGAGCGCCAGCCGTGGCTTGGCCGGCGAGCGTTCGTCAGAGACCAAGCCGGTATCGACGAAGGAAAGGGAATTATCGGTGCTCATCGCCCGCCTGATAGCAGAGCCTGAGACGCTTGGTGACAATCTTGCGCGCGCGATGGAAGCGATCGAGGAGCGGGGCTGGGAAGTGGCCGGAGCGGGCATGCTCGAAGGGTGCGAGGACGTTCTCGAACTCGAAGTGCTGGAAGGCGATCCGGCCGAAGTCCGCCGCATTCTTGACGCGCATTTCCCGGACAGCGACCTGCTGCTGTCGCTCCACCCGATCGCGGCGCCGCGCCTGTTCGTGTCGGACATGGATTCGACCATGATTCAGGCCGAATGCATCGACGAACTGGCCGATTTCGCGGGGATCAAGGACCAGATCGCGGCGATCACCGAGCGCGCGATGCAGGGCGAACTGGATTTCGAGGCCGCCTTGCGCGAGCGGGTGGGCCTGCTGCGTGACCTGCCCGAAGCCGCGATCCACCAGTGCCTTGCCGAACGGATCAGCCCGATGCCGGGCGCGCGGACGCTGGTGTCCACGCTCAAGGCGCGCGGGTGTCACACCGTGCTGGTAACGGGCGGCTTCCACAGCTTCGCCGATCCCGTGGCCGAACAACTGGGGTTCGAGCGCGTCGTGGCCAACCGGCTGGAAATCCGCGATGGCGCGCTGACCGGCGGGCTTGTCGGCGGGATTACCGACAGCGGCGTGAAGAAGGCCGTGCTGCTGGAGGAAACCGCGCGGCTGGGCGAGGGGGCGACCAGCCTCGCGACCGGCGATGGCGCCAACGACATCCCGATGATCGAGGCGGCACACTGGGGCCTTGCCTATCGCGCCAAGCCCAAGGCGCGCGCGGCGGCCGACGGCTGGATCGACCGGGGCGATTTGACCGCGATCCTGCTGCTGTTCGGCATTCCGCGCGAGGAATGGGTCAACGACTGACGGCGGCAGAGCTCACGGAGGCGGAGCGGCGGGTCTTGATCCGCGCCGCAATGCGCAAGCCCAGCGCGGCGATGGCGATGCCGCCGCCGATCAGCCCGATCATCCGCGTTTCCGGCCGGGCGATGCGCCCGACGTAGGAAAAGGCGAAGATGAACCACAACCAGTGGATGCCGAACGTGTGCAGCCGCTTCCACCACCTGCCCAGCCGGCGCATCGCGGCGTCGGTGGAGGTCAGCGCCATGGCGATGAGGAGCACGTAGGCCAGACCTCCGCCCAGCAGGGTCGGCAAGGGCCGTTGCGTGCCCGACAGGCGCAGGAACGTGATCAGCGCCGCCAGGTGGATCATGTGGCAGGCGGCAAAGCCAAGGCCCCAGAAACGCCGTTCGCGCAGCAGCGCCCGCGTTTGCGGGCCGGGCCACAGCCGTGCCAGCGAGGATGCGCTGTAGGTCAGGATCAGCAGCGGAAAGCCGGCGCGTGCGGTCCAGCGCGCCGCAAGCTGCCAGCCTTCCGTGGTGGAGCGCCCGGCCAGCAGGCCCGCCGCGAGCGCCACGAGCCCCAGCGATATGCCAAGCAGCACCTGCCAGCGTTGCTTCATCGATCCCTCCCGGTATTTTGTCGGAATTTAGGTAGTCGATTTGAAACCTATTTGCCATAGCGAGGCAAGATTGCTAAATGACAGTGGTGTAAGTAACTCGCAGGTGCATGAATGGCTACGCTCGCTACCGCCTCGATGACCGATACCGCGACGCGCGGGACCAACGATCTTCCGTTCATGCTGCCCGGCCGCCCGAAAATGCGATACGATTTCGCGAAGGCGTGGCGTCATTTCCGGGAACTGGTGAAGGACAAGGAGAACACCGCCGAAGTGTTCCCCATCTTCGAGGCGCTGCCGTGGCGCGGGGTCTACGATGCCGCGCGCGCGTTCCTGTCGACGGAGCGCGGTCAGCGTATCCGGGCGAGCGAGCCGTCGCTGGTGACGATTCTCGACGATCATGAAGCGCTGCGCAGGCTGCCGGCGGGGTCTGTCGGGCAGGTCTATTGCGACTTCATGGAGCGCGAGGGGCTGTCGGCGCAGGGGCTGGTCGACGAACTCGAAAAGTACCGCCCGGCCAATTCGCGGTTCGACGATCAGGTCGATTGGTACATGCGCCGCCTGCGCGATACGCATGACTTGATGCACGTGCTGTCGGGCTATGGGCGCGATGCGCTGGGCGAACAGTGCGTGCTCGCGTTCACCTATGGTCAGCAGCCGGCGCTGGCGCACCTGTTCCTCGGTTATGCGGGAGCCATGGAGATTTCGCGGCGCGGGCGGGTCAAGGTGCCTATCTTCCGCGCGGTGCGCGAAGGGCACAAGATGGGCAAGGCGTGTTCACGGCTGGCCGAAATGCCGATCCGCGATGTCCTGGCGATGCCGCTGGACGAAGCGCGCCGGATGCTCGGCATTCGCGCGGCGCGCTACTATCCCGAAGCGCATGCCAAGTGGCGCGCGGCCGGAATCGACCCCTACGATCTGCTGGCGGCGGCCCAGCAGGCGGCCTGATCGCGGTCCAGCCCCAGAACATGTTCCAGGAAGCAAGCCTTGTGGAACGTGATCCCGTAGCCGCCATGCTGGCGCGCGCCTTTGCGGTCGATCCGGCGATGTCGTTCATCTTTCCCGACGCCGCCGTGCGTGCGCGCCGGATGCCGCGCCTGTTCCGGCTGCTCTATGCCAGCGACGCGCGGGCGGGGGCGGTCTTCGCGTACGAGGGTTGCCGCGCGGCGACGCTTTGGCGCGCGCCCGGCCGAACTAAAGTGCCGCTGATGGAAACGGTTGCGGGCGCGCCCGCCTTCCTGGCCGCGCTTGGCCCCGCGGTGACGCGCGCGATCCGGGTGTCGCACGCGATCGAAAGCCACATGCCGCGCGGACGGTTCTGGTACCTGCACATCGCCGGTTGCGATCCGGCGGCGCAGGGCAAGGGGCTGGGCGGCGGCGCGATCCGCGCGGGTCTCGATCGCTTTGGACGGACGGAGGATTGCTATCTCGAAACCGCCACCGAAGGAAACATCGGCATCTACAACAGGCTTGGTTTCGAGGTCATCGACACGTGGACGGTGTCGGGCGGAGGGCCGCGATTCTGGTCGATGCTGCGGCCGGCGGGTTGATTGCCCCAAACCGGCCGCGCTCGCAATCCGTCAGGGTCAGGCTTCCATCCAGTCGTGGAAAAACGCCTCGTTGGTGGCTTTCAGCGCTTTCACTTCCACGCCCGCGACCGTGCTACCATCGACCGTGCCGATGCGAACCGCCCCTTCCAGCATGACGCCGGGCCGCGCCGTCACGATGTAGCGCCCCTGGTCCTCGCCGAACGCCGATGCGGCGGTAAGCGGGATGTCGAGCGTGCAGCCAAGGCCGCTGCCCATGGCCATTTCCGCCAGAGCGACAAGCAGGCCGCCATCGCTCACGTCGTGCACCGCCGTCACGCGCCCGTCGCTGATCCATTCGCGCACGAGTTCGCCATGGGCGCGCTCGTCGGCCAGATCGACCGGCGGCGGCGCGCCTTCCTCGCGCCCGTGGATCTCGCGCAGCCACAGCGATTGGCCCAGGTGCGTGCCTTCGCCGCCGACCAGCCAGATGCCGTCGCCGTGTGCCTTGAAACGGACGGTGACCATCTTTTCATGGTCCAGCATCAGGCCGACGCCGCCGATCGCGGGGGTGGGCAGAATGGCCGAACCGCCGCCCGTGGCCTTGGATTCGTTGTAGAGCGAGACATTGCCGCTCACGATCGGATAATCGAGCGCGCGGCAGGCATCGCCCATGCCTTCGAGGCAGCCGACGATCTGGCCCATGATTTCCGGACGCTGCGGGTTGGCGAAGTTGAGGCAGTTGGTGATGGCGAGCGGCGTGGCGCCGACCGCGCAGATGTTGCGGAAGGTCTCCGCCACCGCCTGCTTGCCGCCTTCGTAAGGGTCGGCGAAGCAATAGCGCGGGGTGCAGTCGGTGCTGATCGCCAGCGCCTTTTCGGTGCCGTGGACCCGCACCACGGCCGCATCGCCGCCCGACTTCTGCAAGGTGTCCGCGCCCACCTGGCTGTCGTACTGTTCCCAGATCCACTTGCGCGAGGCAAGGTCGGCGCAGCCGATGAGCGTGAGCAGATCGGCGCCGATGTCCGCGCTTTCGGGCACGTTCGCCAATGGCGCCGGCTTGGGCGTGGGCACGTGCGGGCGGTCATAGAGCGGGGCTTCGTCGGCCAGCGGGGCGAGCGGAATGTCGCAAACCACTTCGCCATCGAATTCCAGCACCATGTGCCCGGTATCGGTCACTTCGCCGATCACCGCGAAATCGAGTTCCCACTTGCGGAAGATCGCCTCCGCCATCGGCTCCTTGCCGGGCTGCAGCACCATGAGCATGCGCTCCTGGCTTTCCGAAAGCATCATCTCGTAGGGCGTCATCGCCTCTTCGCGGCAGGGCACCTTGTTCATGTCGAGCCGGATGCCCGCGCCGCCCTTGGAGGCCATTTCGACCGACGAGGAGGTGAGGCCGGCCGCGCCCATGTCCTGAATCGCGACGATAGCGTCGGTCGCCATCAGTTCGAGGCAGGCCTCGATCAGCAGCTTTTCGGTGAAGGGATCGCCCACCTGCACGGTCGGGCGCTTTTCTTCCGACTTCTCGTCGAAATCGGCCGAGGCCATGGTCGCGCCGTGGATGCCGTCGCGGCCGGTCTTCGAGCCGACATAGACGATCGGATTGCCGATGCCGGTGGCGGCGGAATAGAAAATCCGGTCGGTATCGGCCACGCCCACGGTCATCGCATTGACCAGGATGTTGCCGTCATAGGCCTTGTGGAAATTGGTCTCGCCGCCCACCGTCGGCACGCCCACGCAGTTGCCATAGCCGCCGATGCCCGCGACGACGCCCTGCACCAGATGCTTCATCTTCGGGTGATCGGGGCGGCCGAAGCGCAGCGCGTTCATGTTGGCGATGGGCCGCGCGCCCATAGTGAACACATCGCGCAGGATGCCACCGACGCCGGTCGCCGCGCCCTGGTAGGGTTCGATGTAGCTCGGATGGTTGTGGCTCTCCATTTTGAAGATGGCGGCCTGTCCGTCGCCGATGTCGATCACGCCGGCGTTCTCGCCCGGGCCGCAGATGACCCACGGCGCTTCGGTCGGCAGCTTCTTCAGATGAATGCGGCTCGACTTGTAGGAGCAGTGCTCGGACCACATTACCGAGAAGATGCCAAGTTCCACGAGGTTCGGCTCGCGGCCGAGCGCCTTCAGGACGCGCTCGTATTCATCCTCGGACAACCCGTGCGCGGCGACGACATCGGGCGTGATCTGCGGTGCGGTGGTTTCGGCCATGCGCGGCCCTTAGCGGCGTGCGGCGAGTCTCGCTAGCCCCGCCGTGGCGGTTGCCGTGTGGCGGAAACATTTGCCTTGATGGGCAAGGTCCGTTCCGAGCTTGACCCGTGCCGTTCCCGCCGCCAAAGCTGGAGAGGATGACTACTAATCCCGATATCGCGTCGCTGAGTTTCGAGGAGGCGCTGAAGGCGCTGGAAGAGGTTGTGCGCCGGCTTGAAAGCGGCGAAGCGCCGCTCGACGAATCGATGGACCTTTATGAACGTGGCGAGAAGCTGCGCGCGCATTGCCAGGCTCGGCTCGATGCGGCGCAGGCGCGGATCGAGGCGATCGTGACCGATCGCGATGGTCGCCCCACCGGCACCCGCCCATTTGACGAGGCCACATCGGCATGACGACCACTTCCGACCAAGATGCCATCGAGCAGGACACCGCCGAGGCAAACGGCACGATGGCGGTGCTCAAGCCCGCGCTGGCCCAGATCGCCGAGGATATCGATGCAAGCTTCGATGCCCTGCTGGCCGTGGCCGGCGATCCGCGCGATCGCTTGATCGAGGCCATGCGCTATGCCGCGATCGGCGGTGGCAAGCGGCTGCGGCCGCTGCTGCTGACCGCCACCGCGGGCATGTTCGGCGTCGATCGCGCCAGCGCGGTGCGCGCCGGGACCGCGCTGGAGGCGGTCCACGTCTATTCGCTGATCCATGATGATCTGCCGTGCATGGACAACGACGCGACCCGCCACGGCAAGCCCACGGTGCATATCGCCTTTGACGAGGCGACAGCCGTGCTTGCTGGCGATGGACTGCATGTCTTCGCGTTCGAAGTGCTCTCCGATCCCGCGATGAGCGGCGATCCGTTCGTGCGGATCGAACTGGTGCGCACGCTGGCCATGGCGAGCGGGGCGAACGGCATGGCCGGTGGCCAGATGATGGACATCGCCGCCGAAACCGCCAGCTTCGACCTACCCACGGTGACCCGTCTCCAGCAGTTGAAGACGGGCGCGCTTCTCGCGGCCGGTGTCGAGATGGGGGCCATTCTCGGGCGTGTTCCGCCGGAAGGACGCACGCATTTGCGCGGCTATGCCCGCGATATCGGCCTTGCCTTCCAGATCGCGGACGACCTGCTCGATACCGAGGGCGATGAAGCGGTGGCCGGCAAGGCGCTGCGCAAGGATGCGGAACGCGGCAAGGAAACCTTCGTCTCGCTGCTGGGCGTGGAGCGCGCGCGCGAACAGGCGAAAATGCTGGTCGAACAAGCCGTGCAGCACCTTGCGTCTTACGGGCCGGAGGCGGATGTGCTTCGTGCCGTGGCGCGCTTCATCGTCGAAAGGGATCACTAAATGGGGGAGAGGATCGGGGTGTACCCCGGCACGTTCGATCCGATCACGCTGGGGCATCTCGACATCATCCGTCGCGGTGCGAAGCTGGTCGATCGGCTGATTATCGGCGTGACCACCAATCCGTCGAAGAACCCCATGTTCACGCCGGACGAACGCATCGCCATGGTCGAGCGCGAAATGGCGACGCAGGGGATCGAGAACGTCTCGGTCGTGGGCTTCAACGCGCTGCTGATGAAATTCGCCGAACGGCAGGGCGCCACGGTGATCGTGCGCGGCCTGCGCGCGGTGGCGGACTTCGAATACGAATACCAGATGGCCGGCATGAACCAGCAGCTCAACGACCAGATCGAGACGATCTTCCTGATGGCGGACGTGAGCCTCCAGCCGATCGCGTCGAAGCTGGTGAAGGAAATCGCCATGTTCGGCGGCGACATTTCCGATTTCGTGACGCCGGACGTGAGGGACGATGTCGTCGCCCGGATCGAAAAGACCGGCCGGCTCGGCGACTACTGATCGGCTCACACTGATGGCTGGGGCTGTGCGGAACTGCAATTCGTTCATTGCAGTGACAGCGCGCCCGGCCTATCGGCCACGGATGCGGTTTCCGGCCCGCACCTATTTCCGCCCGGATGAACGCTGAAGGTGGTCTTGCAGATGGTTTCGCGCTTCCTTGCCTCGATCGCGCTTGGCGCCGTGGTTATCGCCACCCCCGCCATGGCCAAGAAGAAGCAACTGTCGGTGAAGCCGGACACGCCGCCGATGCAGTATGCGGTCGATACCTCGCTGAACGACGATCCCGAGAACATCCTCCTGCTGGACCTCTCGAACGGTGGGCGCGTGGCGATCCGGCTGATGCCGCAATGGGCGCCCCATCACGTCGAGCGGATCAAGGAACTGGCGCGACAGGGCTTCTACAACGGGGTCATCTTCCACCGCGTGATCGATGGTTTCATGGCCCAGACCGGTGACCCGACGGGCACGGGGCAGGGCGGTTCCAAGCTGCCGGACCTCAAGGCCGAGTTCAACGATGCGCCGCATCTGCGCGGCACCGTATCGATGGCCCGCACCAACGAGCCGAACTCGGCCAACAGCCAGTTCTTCATCGTGTTCTATCCGCGTTTCGCCCTCGATCACAAATACACCAACTTCGGTCGGGTGATCTCCGGCATGGAATATGTCGACACGATCCAGCGTGGCGAACCGCCGTCGAATCCGACCAAGGTCGTCCAGGCCTCAATCGCGGCCGACAACAAGGCCCGGCCGGCCGTTGCCGCGCCCGTTGCCGCGCCGGCGATCACGGCCGACATGCTGAGCCACTCGCAGTCCAACTGATCCGCTGCCCCGGGCGATGCGCGTCGATCTCTTCGATTTCGAGCTGCCGCCCGAACGGATAGCGCTGCGCCCCGCGCGCCCACGCGATGCGGCGCGGATGCTGCTGGCGAAGGGTGACGGCACGCTCGCCGATCATGTCGTGCGCGATCTGCCATCGCTGCTGCGGGCGGGCGACGTGCTGGTGTTCAACGATACGCGTGTGATCCCCGCCCAACTCGAAGGCCGGCGCGGCGAAGCGAAGATCGGGGCGACGCTGCACAAGCGGATCGACCTGCGCCGCTGGCAGGCTTTTGTCCGCAATGCCAAGCGTCTGCGCGAAGGGGACGTCGTCGATTTCGGCGCCGATGTGTCCGGCACGGCCGAACAGCGCCATGATGACGGCAGCTGGACCCTGTTATTCCCTGGAGACGAGCCGGTGGAGGTGCTGCTGGAGCGCGCTGGCCGAATGCCGCTGCCGCCCTATATCGCGGGCAAGCGGCCCACCGACGAGGAAGACCGGCGCGATTACCAGACGATGTTCGCCGCGCGCGATGGCGCGGTCGCCGCGCCTACGGCGGCGCTGCATTTCACCGACGGGCTCATGGCCGCGCTGGCGGCGGCGGGCATCGCGCACGAGACGCTGACGCTCCATGTCGGCGCGGGCACCTTCCTGCCGGTCAAGGCGGAGGACACCGCCGATCACCGGATGCACGCCGAATGGGGGCGGATCGAGGCGGACACCGCCGATCGCCTGAACCGCGCACGCGCCGCCGGCGGCCGGGTGATCGCGGTGGGCACGACCAGCCTGCGCCTGCTGGAAAGCGCGGCGGGCGAGGACAACGTGATCCGCCCGTTCGCGGGCGATACCTCGATCTTCATCACCCCCGGTTACCGCTTCCGCGCGATCGACGGCCTGATGACCAACTTCCACCTGCCGCGCTCCACGCTGTTCATGCTGGTCAGTGCGCTGATGGGGTTGGAGACGATGCAAGCGGCCTATGCCCATGCCATCGCCAACGCATACCGGTTCTACAGCTACGGCGATTCCAGTCTGCTGCTGCCGGAGGGGTGAGGGGGCCGCGCATCGTCGTGGGCCGTTTTCGTCATCCTTGCCGCAAAAGTGCAGAATGCTTCGGTGACGGCATCGGGGTTATCGATCCAGGGGAAATGCCCTGCCGACGGGATCGAGGCGTGGCTGACGTTGGCGCCGCGATAACTCGGGGAATCCCAGCCACCTTGCCAGACGATCCGGTCTTCCGCACCCGCGAGTACCAGCACGGGCAGCGTCCGGGGCCACCATGCTGCGCGATAGGTATGATCGAAGTGAGCGTCGGACCACTCAACCGCGGCGCTGTTGTATGGCATGCGGGAAAGCAATTCTTGTCCGGCGGGAATGGCAGACGGGGTGAAATTCCATGGAGCGGATGCGACCGCGATGGCGGCGATGTTCTCGTCGCAGCGATCAGCCTCGTAAACGGCGGTTGCTGCCTCCACCGCGGGCAGGGGGTTCCGCTGCGTCATCCCGACGAACCTTGCGTGCCATGCCGCGTCCGGTGCGCTGTCGAGCAGCACCAGACCGCATATGTGCTGTTCAAGCTGCGGCGTGGCGAGGAGATACATGCCGCCGGTGGAATGCCCCGCGAAGACAACGTTCGGCAATGCCATCGCCGCTTCGACCAGGACCTGCGGCCATACCGAATAGGGATCGGCCGGAGCGCCCGGAGGTTTCCGGTTGGAGCCATCGCCGGGCAGGTCCACCAGCCATACGGCACCCGGCAGGTCGAGCGCCGACGCCAGTTCCTCGAGACTTTCCGAACCTATTCCGGGGCCACCGGGCAGAAACAGCCAGTTGAGGAGGCCTGTCTGCCTGCCTCGGCAGCGTAGCCTTACGCCGGACGCGGTAAACAGCGTTGTGGTCATATCGGCTCCTGCCAGCTCCGCCCGGGCGGGCTGAAGCGGCCGTAGCAACTCTTCTCGCCGATGGAAGGGCGGCCTTGGCCGCGATCGTCGCCTCACGCGCGTTTTCTGCAACTGACCGACTTCACATTGCATCTCGTCAGCCGGCCCGACTCGTTGTAATTCGTTTACAAACGAACTAATTGGCGAGGGCGAGATTTCCCATGAACCAGCGACGCATCCTGACCGGCTCCCTGCTGCCCTTTGCCCGCAATTGGCGGAGAGCGGTGGACTATGCGTTGCGCCCGTTCGGCCTGTCCGAATCCCTGGGGGCGCCGCTGATCTACCTGGGGCGCTCGGGCGGCGGGCTGAGTCAGAACGAGCTGGCCGAGCGCAGCGGGATCGGCGGGCCGGCGCTTGTGCGCGTGGTCGACCGGCTGGTGGCGATGAACCTCATCACGCGCCACATCGACGAGGAGGACAAGCGCCTGCGCCGGCTGCACCTCACCGCCAAGGGCGAGGCGCTGGTCTTCCAGCTCGAGGAGGCGCTTGACCGGCTGCGCGACGTGATCATGGCCGACGTGACGGACGAGGACGTGACGGTGTTCCTGTCGGTAGTCGACAAGGTTGGTGCCGCGCTCGACCGGCTCGATCTGGCCAGCGCCTTCCTGTCAAACGATGAGGGAGCTGGCGCTTGAACGCGCATGCCTCTCGCATGGTTTTCTCGCTCAACAGCTTCGCGGCGGCGGTGCTGGCGTTGTTCATCGCGCTGGGGCTGGGGCTGGTGAACCCCTACTGGGCGGCGATGACGGTCTATATCGTCAGCCAGCCACAGGCTGGATCGGTCCGTTCCAAGGCGCTCTATCGCGTGATCGGGACGGTGGTGGGCGCGGCCGTTGCGGTCGGCGCGGTGCCGCTGCTGGTGGACGCGCCGGAACTGCTCAGCCTGGCGCTGGCAGCGTGG
Source organism: Novosphingobium sp. EMRT-2 (assembly GCF_005145025.1). NCBI lineage: Bacteria > Pseudomonadati > Pseudomonadota > Alphaproteobacteria > Sphingomonadales > Sphingomonadaceae > Novosphingobium > Novosphingobium sp. EMRT-2. The sequence continues at coordinate 3,538,993 of NZ_CP039695.1, forward strand.
GTCGGCCTGTGCCTGGCCATCTCGCTGCTCGACCGCACGCCCCGCGCCTATGTGTTCATGCTGAGCGGCTATACCGCCGCGCTGATCGGTTTCCCTTCGGTCAGCGCGCCAGGCACGGTGTTCACCACCGCCGTGGCCCGCGTCGAGGAGATCTGCCTTGGCATCGCCTGCGCCACGCTGATCCACAGCGTGGTCTTGCCGCGCGGCATCGCCGGCACGCTCGAGGCGCGGATCGACGGGTTCCTGCACGATGCGCAGGCCTGGGTGCTGGATGCGCTGGCCGGCGTTCACGATCCGCACAACCGCGATGTTCACAAACTGGCCGGCGACATCACCGAATTGCACATCCTGGCGACGCATCTGCCGTTCGATACCTCGCACTACCACGATCGCAGCCGCGAGGTGGGCAAGCTGGCGGAGCGCATGGCGATGCTGCTGCCGCTGGCGCAATCGGTGGGCGATCGGCTCGACGCGCTGCGGCAGGCGGGGGATACGCTATCGCCCGCCAGCCACCGGCTTATTGCCGATGTCCGGGCATGGGTGGTCGCGGCGGACACCGCCTCGCTCGATCTCGCTGCAGCGCTGTCCCGGCGCGCGCGCGGGCTGGAGCCGGTGCTGGGTGAAACGCCGTCCGACGGCGAATTGCTGCGCGCCAGTTTTCACGCGCGGCTCGCGGAAATGATCGAGGCCTGGCGCGATTGTGCGGTGCTGGCGCGGCATTTGCGCGATGGCGGAACGGTGCCGGCGCCCTTGCGCGCGATGCTCGCCAATGAGCGCGCGCGCCGGCTGCACCGCGATTATGGCATGGCGGCGTGGTCCGGCCTCACCGCGAGTTTGGCGATCCTGCTGCTCTGCGGGTTCTGGATCGCGACAAGCTGGCCCGATGGCGGCACGGCCGTAATGATGGCCTCGATCTTCGCAAGCTTCTTTGCCGGGATGGATGATCCCTCGCGCGAGATCAACAAGGTGGCGATCTGGTGGAGCTATGCCACCGTCGTCACCGGCATCTACCTGTTCGGCATCGTGCCGCAGGTTCACGATTTCTCCACGCTGATGCTCGTGCTGGCGCCCACGTTCCTGGTCATCGGCTATTTTATGGCCATTCCCCGATGGACCATGCGGATGGTGCCGCTGGCGATGGGGATCAACGGCACGCTGGGCATTCAGGAGGGCTTTTCCCCCAGCTTCGCCGGCTTCATGAACAGTTCGCTCGCTTCGATCGCGGGCGTGCTGACGGCGTCGCTGGTGACGCGGCTGGTGCGATCGGTGGGGGCGGATTTCTCGGCGCGGCGGATCGTTCGTTTGGCCGAACGCGATCTTGCCAGCCAGACGCGCACCGAACCGCCGCTGGCGGTGCCGGCCTGGACCGGGTTGATGGTGGACCGTGTGGGCCTGCTGGGCGCGCGCGTGGCGGTGCGGGGCGATCAGGACGATCTGGTGGCGCAGACGCTGCGGACGATGCGTGTCGGTCTCAACCTGTTGACGCTGCGCCGCGTGGGGCCGCCGCGCGCCGATGCGCCGGCCGTGGGGCGCTTGCTCGATGCGCTCCGCCGCTACTGGCGCGGCCGCGGCGAGGGCGATCTGCACGCCCGGATTGCCGAGGCTATCCGCGAAGTGGCCGCCACGCCACCCACGCCTGCCCGGCGCGAGGCGCTGCTGGCGCTAACCGGGCTGGACCGCACGCTTGTTCCCGCAGACGTCAGGACCGAAGCCGCATGACGCCCGAACTGCATCTCTACGGCGTGTTCTTCCCGCACCTGTTCGCGACGGCGGCGGTGGCGCTGGTGCCGTTCCTGCTCATCCAGATCGCGATGCGGCGTTGGCGACTCTACCGCTTCGTCTGGCACCGTTCGCTGTTCGAGATCGCGCTGTTCGTGGCGCTGACCGGCGCCGTCTCCAGTCTTCCGCTAACCTTCATTCACTGAAACTCCTTCCCCATCAGGCGAACCCGAAATGTCTCCCCGATCCCTTGCTCCTGCCTCGTTCCGGTCGATCCTGATCGGCATCCTGCGCGTTGCCATCACGCTGGCGGTGGTCGCTCTGGCGTTCGTGGCGGGACGGGCGATGTGGCAGCGCTACGAGGTCGATCCCTGGACGCGCGACGGCCGCGTGCGCGCCGATGTGGTCAAGGTCTCGTCCGACGTGCCGGGGCTGGTCACACGCGTGCTCGTCCGGGAGAACGACCGGGTGACGAAGGGGCAGGTGCTGTTCGAGGTGGACACGCCCCGCTACCGGCTGGCGCTGGCCCAGGCGCAGGCCGCCGTGGCAAGCGCGCAGGCGACTGCCGCCGACGCGCATTCCCAGTTGCGCCGCGCACGGATGCTGGGCGATCTCGTCTCCGCGGAGGAGCGCGAGGCGCTGGAAGCCAAGGCGGAGACAGCGAGCGCCAGCCTTGAGGCGGCGCGGGTCGCGGTCAACGTGGCGCGCCTCAACCTGGAGCGCACGCTCGTCCGTGCGACGGTGAACGGTTACGTCGCCAACCTGCTGCTCAAGCCAGGCGACTATCTGGCAGCCGGCGCGCAGGGGCTGGCCGTGGTCGATGCCGATACGATGTGGATCGACGGCTATTTCGAGGAAACCAAGCTGCCGCGCATCCACGTCGGCGATCGCGCAAGGGTGTTGCTGATGGGCGAAACCAGCCCGATCGAAGGGCGGGTGGAAAGCATCGCGCCGGGTATCGACGATCGCGAGCGGACCAATGCCAGCAACCAGCTGGCCAGCGTGAATCCCACGTTCAACTGGGTGCGGCTGGCGCAGCGCGTGCCGGTGCGGATCGCGCTGGTCAGGGTGCCGCAGGATATCCGCCTGATCGCCGGCAGGACCGCGACGGTCGACGTGATCGATGGCGCCGGGCGCACGGTCCATGCGGGAGACCGTTCGTGAACAGGATCGGTCGCCTGACTCGCCTGGCGGTGCTGCTCGCGCCCACCCTGGTGCTGTCCGCCTGTGTGCATGTGCCGATGGAGCGCGACCGGACCCAAACCGCGCTTTCCGAAGCGCCAGCCGCCAATGCGCCATTCGTGAGCATGGACAAGGGGCCGTTCCGGGATGATCCTGTGCCGGGCCGCTGGTGGAAGCTCTATGACGATTCTCAACTGGACGGGCTGATCGAGGAAGCGTTCAAGGCGAACACCGATTTGCGCGTGGCGGCGGCGAACATCGACCGTGCCAGTGCCATGATCCGGCAGGCCCATGCACAGGGCACGGTTCTGGCGAACCTCAACGCCGGGGCGACGGTCAACCGCGATCCGGTCGCCTTCGAAAGTTTTCAGGGCTATCCGCTGGTGAGCGGCGGGGCATCGCTCACGTATGATTTCGATGTCGGCGGGCGCATCCGCAGCCTGACGGCAGCGGCCGGGCATGACCGCGATGCGGCGCAGGCCGCCTACGACCTGACGCGCGTCAACGTCGCCGCGGGCGTGGCCGGGGCCTATGCCGATGCCTGTGCTGCGGGAATGCTGCGCGCGCGGGCGCAGCACAGCCTTGGCCTGTTGCGGCGCAACCTGGACTTCACCAACCGGCTGATCGCGGCCGGACGCGGAACGCCGCTCGATCGCGACAACGCCGAAGTGCTGGTGGTGCAGCTGGAGGCGCAGATGCCGGGATTCGATACCGCGCAGGAAAACGCGCTGTTCCGGCTGGCGACGCTGCTGGGGCGGCCGCCGGCCGAATTCCCCAAGGAGGTCCAGACCTGTGTGCAGCCGCCGCGCGTGACCAGCGTGCTGCCGGTGGGCGATGGCGCGGCCCTGCTGCGGCGCCGGCCCGATGTGCGCGCGGCGGAGCGCACGGTCGCGGGTTCGCTCGACCGGATCGGCGTGGCGCGATCGGAGCTCTATCCCACCGTGCGCTTCGGCGCTTCCGTGGAGGACGTCAGCCCGTTCAAGTTTCCAGGAACACCACGCGGCTTCTCGTTCGGCCTGGGGCCGCTGCTGTCGTGGACGTTTCCCAACCGCAAGATTGCCCATGCGGAAATCGCGGCGGCCGAAGCCGAACGGGATGCGGCGCTGGCGCGCTTCGATGGCGTGATGCTGGGTGCGCTGCGCGAGACGGAAAGCGCGCTGACGACCTATGCCCACGAACTCCAGCGCAACGCCTCGTTGCGCGAGGCGCGCGACAAGGCGGCGGCGGCGCTGGCCAAGGTCCAGCGGATGCGTGCCGCCGGGCGCGAGAACGCGCTGACCGGGCTGGACGCCGCGCGCACGCTTTCGGCGGCGGAAATGACGCTGGCGACATCGGACGCCGCGCTCGCCAGCGATCAGGTGGCGGTGTTCCTCGCGCTGGGCGGCGGCTGGCAGGCCGACGGAGCCTGATCAGGCGTGCGTGATCGCGTGGAGGTGTTTCCGCACGCGGTCCGGATCGGCGATGCGCGCCAATGCGCTGGCCGGCGCACCAAGGCCGCGCAGGCCGAGCGCCAGCATGTCGGCAACGAAGCCGGCCGCCTGATCGACCGAAGGCTGTTGCAGCACGCTGCTGGCCATGACCGTCTGGCAGCAGCCGAGCCAGTAGAGCACGCCGGCGCGGCCGCCTTCGGGGGACACCAGCCCGGCCACCCGCGCCGCGCGCATGTCTTCCAGCAGGCCCCGGTTGAGCGGGTGATCCTCGGCGATGGTGCCGGAGGAGGACCGGGTCAGCACGGCCGCGCGCTTGGGCTGGGCCAGGGCGAAGGCGGCGGCGGCGATCATGCCTCCGGCCAGCCGTTCCAGCGGATCGGCGGTGTCGCGATTGGTGCGCCCCACCAGGGCTTCCACATCGACGCGGATCGCGCGCGAGATCGCTCCGGCGAAATCGTGCTTGTCCTCGAAATGGTTGAAGAACGATCCCTTGGCGACGCCGGCTGCGGCGACCACTTCGTCGATGGCGATCGCGTCCACCGGGCGTTCGGCCAGCAGTTCCAGCCCGGCGGCGAGCAGGGCGGCGCGGGTGCGCGCGGCGCGGGGGGAAAGCGTGGGTTCGGTCATGGTGAGGTTCATAAGCACTCTTGACCGTTTGGTCATCTATGATATTTGACTAAAAAGTCAAGTTTGAGTCGCGGCACCGAGACCGCAGCCGAACAGAGGATGTCGGGAGACGATGGCGATGAGCATCATCCGCATCGAGGATATTGCCCATGTGCGCTTTGCCGCGCCCGATCTGGGAGCGATGCGTGCCTTTCTGGAGGATTTCGGGCTGACCTGCTTCGAGCAGGACGGCCGGCTCTACGCCCGGGGCGGGGATGGTCGGCCGTTCCTCCATGTGACCGAACCGGGCGACCCGGGCTTTCGCGGCGTGGGCTTCCGGGCGGAGCGGATCGAGGATCTGGAAGCGCTGGCGCGTGCCGAAGGCGTGGCGGTAGAACCGCTCGACGAACCCGGCGGCGGCTCGGTGGTCCGCCTGCGCGATCCCGATGGTTTCATGGTGGAAGTTGTGGCGGGCCAGTCGAAGAAATCGGAAAGCCCCGCCATGGCCGATCCCGTGCGTAACACCGCCAGCGCAAAGCCGCGCTTCCGCCAACTCGTGCGGCTTGAAGGCGGGCCGGCGCACGTCCGGCGCATCGGCCATTGCGTGCTCAACGTCTCCGATTTCCGCACCTCGGAGGCTTGGTACAAGCAGCGCTTCGGCTTCCTGACCTCGGACGAGGTGGAAGCCGCGCCGAACCTGCCGCTGGGCGCGTTCATGCGCTGCGATCGGGGTGACAAGCCGGCCGATCACCACACGCTGTTCCTGGCGCAACTGCCACAGAAGCTGGGCTTCCTGCACGCCGCGTTCGAGGTTTCCAACTTCGACGACCTGATGCTGGGGCATCAGCACCTGAAGGCGCGCAAGCGCACGGCGGCATGGGGCGTGGGCCGGCATATCATGGGCAGCCAGATCTTCGACTACTGGAAAGACCCCTGGGGCCACGAACTAGAACACTGGACCGATGGCGACTTGCTGACGGCGGCCGATCCGCCGCAAAAGATGCCGGTCGCGAGCCTGCTGGCGGTGCAATGGGGCAGCCCGCATCCGATGCTGGCGGGGCGGATGGCCCCGAAGCCCGGAGTCCTCGCCTTCGCCATGGCCCTGCAATTGCGCATCCGGCGGCTGTTCCGCCGCAACCCGAAAGGACAAGCCGCATGAAACTTGCCAGCTATCACGCCGCCGATGGCGCGGTCCGCACCGCGATCGTGGTGGGCGACACGCTGATCGATACCGGCATCGAAGGATCGATGATCGATCTGATCGCGAACTGGGATGCGGTGAAGGATGGGCTGGCCGCGAAGGCCGCGGCGGGCGGTGGCGTCCCGCTGGCTTCGGTGAGGCTGGCGTCGCCCGTGCAGCGGCCGGGCAAGATATTCGCGATCGGTCTCAACTATGCCGATCACATCGCGGAATCGAACATGGGCACGCCCGAACGGCAGGTATGGTTCACCAAGGCGCAGACGTCCGTGAACGGGCCGTTCGATCCCATCCTGATCGCGAAGGGCACGGTCACCAACGATTACGAGGTCGAACTGGTCGCAGTGATCGGCAAGCGCGGCAAGCATATCCCGGCGGACAAGGCGGCGGAGCATGTGTTCGGCTATTGCGTGGGCAACGACGTGACCGAGCGCATGTGGCAGCATGCCGGCCCGCAATGGTCGCTGGGCAAGAGCTTCGACACGCACGCGCCGATGGGGCCGTGGCTGACCACTGCCGATGACGTGGCCGATCCGCACGCGCTGGGCATCCGCTGCTTCGTCAATGGCGAGAAGCGGCAGGATTCGAACACCCGAAATCTGGTGTTCAACCTGTGGCAGCAGATCGAGCATCTTTCGCAGGCGATGACGCTGGAGCCGGGCGACGTGATCTTCACCGGCACGCCCGGCGGCGTGGGCGCGGCAATGGACCCGCGCCAGTTCCTGAAGCCCGGCGACGTGGTGCGGTGCGAGATCGATGGCCTTGGCGCGATCGAGGGCACGATGGCGGCGGAGGGCTGAGCCGATGGCCGCCGCCGCTATCCAAGAATGCGACGTTCTCATCGCCGGCGGCGGCCCGACCGGCGTGACGCTGGCCCTGCTTCTGGCAAGGCAGGGCGTTTCGGTGATCGTGGCGGAGAAGGAAGCGGAGATATACCCGTTGCCGCGCGCCGCGCATCTCGATCACGAGATCATCCGCGTGTTTCAGGAAGTGGGCGCGGCCGAGGCCATCGTCCGGTCGAGCCGGCAATCGAGCCGCTATGACTTCCTCAACGGCACTGGCGAAATCCTGCTGCGGTTCACCGGATCAGACCGCATCGGTCCGGGCGGCTGGCCGGCCGCGAACATGATCCACCAGCCGTCGGTGGAGCGGGTATTGCGCGACCGGCTGGCGGACTACCCCGCCGCCCGGCTGGAAGCGCGCTGGGAGGTGTTATCGTTTGCGGAAGACGCCGGCGGCGTGACCGCCCGCGTCGCCACGCCTGCTGGCGAGCAGGTAGTGCGCGCGCGCTACCTCGTGGGCGCGGACGGCGCGCGCAGCCCGATGCGCAAGGCGGCGGAAATCGGCTTCGAGGACCTGGGTTTCGAGGAGCCCTGGCTGGTGGTCGATACGATCGTGCAGGACTTTTCGCGCCTGCCGGCGGTGAATCTCCAGATCTGCGATCCCGAGCGCCCGACCACCTGCGTCCTGATGGGCGAGGGGCGGCACCGCTGGGAGTTCATGATAAAGCCGGGCGAAACGGCGGAGGAGATCAGCGCGGACGCCACCATCGAGCGGCTGATGGCGCCGTGGAAGGTCGATGGCGCGGTCACGCTGGAGCGCAAGGCGGTCTATACCTTCCGCGCCCGCATTGCGGAACAGTGGCGCAAGGGGCGCCTGCTGCTGGCGGGCGACGCCGCGCACCAGACGCCACCGTTCGCGGGGCAGGGGTTGTGTTCGGGTATTCGCGATGCGGCGAACCTCGCGTGGAAACTCGCCGCGATCCTGCGCGAGGGTGCGCCGGACAGCCTGCTCGACAGTTACCAGCCCGAGCGCGAGCCGAACCTGCGGGCGACCATCGGCATGGCGATCATGATGGGGCGCACGGTCTGCATCACCGATCCGGCAGCCGCGGCCGAGCGCGACCGGCAGATGCTGGCGGCCCGCGCGGCTGGACAGTCGCCCGATGAAACGCCCGCCTATCCGCCTCTCGATACCGGGGTGATCCTTGCCGGGACGGCGGGGGCGGGCAGCTATTTTCCCCAGGCGATCGCCGATGGCGCGCGGCTTGACGATGCGCTGGGCACCGGTGCTTGGCTGCTGATGCGTGCTGAGGCTGGGGAAGCGGGCGGCATCCGTTCGGCGGGACTGGATGATCCTGCGCTCGCCCCGTTCCGGCAAGCGCTGGAAACATGGCTGGATGCCCATGACGCGCCGGCCGTGCTGGTGCGCCCGGATCGCTACGTGTTCGGCACCGGCGATGCCGCCGTGCTGGCGCAAGCGTGGCGGAACGCGGTTTTCGCCAGGGGATAGGCCGACGCGCAAAAAAGGAGGCGGATGGCTCGCACATTTCGCTTAATCGGCAGCGCCGGCCGACGTAGTGTCGGGCGCATGACCGCGCTATCCAACCGCTCGCTTGTCGCTATTGATCGCGACAACCTGATCCACCCCGTCGTGTCGTTTCGCGGCCATGAAAAGCACGGGCCGCGCATTCTGGAATCCGGGCAGGGCATGTGGCTGACCGATATCGACGGCCGCCGCATGATCGATGCGTTCGCCGGGCTGTGGTGCGTCAACGTCGGCTACGGGCAGGAAAGCATCGTCGCGGCCGCGACCGAACAGCTCCGCAAGCTGCCCTACGCCACGGGCTTCTTCCACTATGGCTGCGAACCGGCGATCCGGCTGGCCGGCGAACTCTGCGCGCTGGCGCCGGAAGGGCTGGACCACGTCTTTTTCACGCTGGGCGGTTCGGATGCGGTCGACAGCGCCATCCGCTATATCGTGCATTACTGGAACGCGGTGGGGCAGCCGCAGAAGAAGCACTTCATTGCGCAGGTGAACGGCTACCACGGGTCTAGCAGCCTGGGGTCTGGGCTGACCGCGCTGCCGCACTTCCACCGCAATTTCGATCTGCCGCGCCCGTGGCAGCATCATATCGCTTCGCCGTTTCCCTATCGCCATCCCGAAGGCCACGATTCCGCCGCGCTGATCGCCGCCAGCGTCGGCGCGCTGGAGGCCAAGGTCGCGGAACTGGGCGCGGAGAATGTCGCGGCGTTCTTCTGCGAACCGATCCAGGGATCGGGCGGGGTGATTGTGCCGCCGCCGGGCTGGCTCAAGGCGATGCGCGAGGCTTGCACGCGGCTGGGCATCCTGATGGTGGTGGACGAGGTGATTACGGGCTTCGGCCGCACCGGGCCGATGTTCGCGAGCCTTGCGGAAGGTGTCTCGCCCGATCTGATGACCATGGCGAAGGGGCTGACCTCCGGCTACGTGCCGATGGGCGGGGTTATGATGGCCGACCATGTCTATCAGGGGATCGCCGATGGGGCGGCCGAAGCCCTGCCGATCGGCCATGGCTATACCTATTCGGGTCATCCGGTCAGCGCGGCGGTGGCGCTGGAATGCCTGCGTCTCTATCAGGAGGGCGGGCTGCTGGCGAACGGGGTGGACGTGGGCGGCACGCTTGCCGCGCATTTCGAACGGCTGAAGGATCACCCGCTGGTGGGCGATGTGCGTTCGCGCGGGATGCTTGGCGCGATTGAACTGGTTTCGGACAAGCAGGCGCGCACCAACTTCGCGCCGGAGCTCGATGTCGCCGGCCGGCTGGCGCAACTGACGTGGGACAACGGCGTGATCGTCCGCTGTTTCGCCAACGGCGCGATCGGCTTCGCGCCGGCGCTGTGCTGTTCGCACGACGAAATGGACGAGATTTTCGCGCGGATCGACCGCACGCTGGACCAGTTGCTCGCGATGCCGGATATTCGCGCGGCGATGCGTTAGGCGCTCGGTTCTAGGCGGCGGCCCTGGCGCGCGTATCGCCGCGAAACGAGGCGGCCGTGGCAATGCCCAGCACCACGAGGCTGCTGACCAGTTCGATGCGCGCGCTGGAACTGAAGGCCATCGCGCCCAGCACCGCGAGGATGGCCCCGGCCGTGGCGTAGCTGAGATAAGGATGCAGCCACATGCGAATGGGTGGTGCCGTGCCGTCCTGTTGGTTGCGGTTGCGCAGCCGCACCTGCGCGAAGCAGACGAACAGGTAGATGAACAGCATCAGCGCGCCCGACGCGTTGACGAGGAAGCTGAACACCAGTTCCGGCGAAAGCACCGAGGCGGCGAGCGCGAGATAAGCGAACAGGCTGGCGAAAATGGTCGAGCGCGCCGGCACCGAGCGCCGGTTGAGCGCGACGAGCGCGCGGGGCGCATCGCCCTTTTCCGACAGCACGAACAGCACGCGCGAGGTGACGTAAAGCCCCGAATTGAGGCACGAGAGCACCGCCACCAGCACGAGCAGGTTCATCATGTCGCCCGCGTGCGGGATGTGCATGTAATCGAGCGCGGCGGCGAAGGGAGACTTGCCCGCCTTGATCGAGGTCCACGGCACGACCGAGACGATCAGGCCGATCGAGAGCAGGTAGAACAGCAGGATGCGCATCGCCACGCTGCCGGTGATGCGGGCGATGGTCTTGGCGGGTTCCTGCGATTCCGCCGCCGCCACGGTCGCGATCTCCGCGCCGCACAGCGCGAAGATCACGCTGGTCACGCCCGCGATCACCGCGCCCCACCCGTTCGGCGCGAAACCGCCGTGCGCCACGAGGTTGGCAAAGGTCGGCCCCGTGGGCGAGGTGATGCCGCTGGCCCACAGCCCCGCGATCAGGATGAACGCGATGATCGCGCCGACCTTGGTCAGCGACAGCCAGAACTCGAACTCGCCATAGGATAGCGCCGACATCAGGTTCACCGCGGTCAGGCCGGCGAGAAGGAACACGCCGATCGTCCAGACCGGCAGGTCTATCCAGCCGTGCAGGATGACTGCCCCCGCGATCGCCTCGATCGCGACCACCACGACCCAGAAGTACCAGTAGAGCCATCCGCAGACGAAGCCGGCGCGATGGCCCAGGCCGATGCGCACCAGTTCGGTGAACGATCCCGCGCCGGGATGCTGGCTGGCCATCTCGCTCAACATGCGCATGACCATCAGGATCACCAGCCCGGCAATGCCGTAGCTGACGATCACCGCCGGCCCCACGCGCGCGATGGAGGTGCTGCTGCCCACGAACAGGCCCGCCCCGATGATGCCGCCAATGGCGATCATCGAAACGTGGCGGGACTTCAGGGCTGTGCTCAGGTTACGCGGGGGTTCGGCGGACACGCGGTCTCCGGAAATGTCAGGGCGGTGGATGCGCCGGTCAGCGCTGGAATACGAGCTTGCCGCCCAGGAACGTCATGTCAACCTGCCCCGCCAGGATTGTTTCCGGGCTGGCTGTCAGCGGATCGAACGGCAGCACGATCATGTCGGCCAGCTTGCCCGGCTCGATCGTGCCCTTGGTCTTTTCCTCCCACGAAAGATAGGCGCCGTTCGCGGTGTACATGCGGATCGCGTCTTCGCGCGGGATCGCTTCTTCCGCGCCGTGAACCTGTCCGCTCGGTCCCTTGCGGGTGATCGCCGCGTAGAGGCCCACGAACGGGTTGACCGGAAGGTTGTCGCTGCCGAACGCCATGAACAGGCCGAACTTCTTGACCGGCGTGGTTAGCGGGTTGTTGTGCGCCAGCCGCCAGTCGTCGAGCACCTGCATGTAGCGGTCCTCCAGATTGTAGAGGAAGTTCGGCTGCTGCGCGATCATGATGCTGTCGCGCTTCATCGTGGCCATCGTCTCGTCGGGCGGCATGATCGTGAAGTGATCGGTGAACCAGCGGCGGTCGGCCATCGGGTGCGCGGGATCGGGAATGGCGTTCAGCGCCTTGTCATAGGCTTGGATGGTCTGGACGATCGCGGCATCGCCGATGCAGTGCAGGCCCATCTGCCAGCCGAGCCGGGCCGAGGTATCCACCATTTCCTGCAACTCGGCATCGGTAAAGCGGCCCTTGCCGCGAAATCCGGGCTGGCCCTTGTAGTCGGCCAGGAGCCAGGCGGTTGGGCCGGTGAAGCCGCCGTCCACCGCGCTCTCCCCGATCGCGCCAAGCCGGACATGCTCGTCGCCGTAACCGGTATGATAGGGGAAAGCCTTGAGCCGTTCGGCGCCGGGGTAGCTGATGTACATCGTGATGCGCGGCAGCTGGTCGCCCATTTCGGCATAGATTTCGCGCGCGCGGCGGAACGTCATGTTCGCGCCGGCCCACGAGGCGCCCGGATCGGAGCCGGCCGCGCCGCCCTTGCCGACGGGTTCGTCGTCGATCGTGCCGCTGGCGTCATGAAAGCTGGTGATGCCGAGCGAGAGGATGTTCTTGAGCCAGCCGATATAGGCCGGGCGCATCGATTCCCAGCTGGGCGTGGGGATGAATGCGCTGACCAGATCGAAGCGTTCACGGATGATCCCGTTGGGTTCGCCGGCCGCGTCGTGCTCGATCAGACCGCTCTTGGGATCGGGCGTGGCGCGATCGATGCCGGCGATCTTGAGTGCGGCGGAATTGCTGACCGCCGAATGCGCGCCGGCGCGCACCAGCATCACCGGGTTGTTCGGCGTGGCCGCATCAAGGTCCGCGCGCGTCAGGTTGCGCTTTTCGGCAAGGTTCGATTCCTGCCAGCCATAGCCGGTGATCCATTGGCCGGGGCCGAGTTGCGCCGCCTTCTTGCGCAGCATGTCCTGCACTTCGGCCACGCTGTGCGCGCTCTGGACGGCAATGTCGTTCGGCGCCATCGGCTTGGGGTGCAGGTGCGTGTCGGTGAAGCCGGGCATCAGCGTGCGACCGGCCAGGTCGATCGTGCGATCGGCCGTGTAGCGATCCGCCAGTTCCTCGCCCCCCACGGCGACGATGCGGCCATCGCGGACGGCCACCGCCGAGCGGACGGAAAACGAAGGGTCGACCGTGAGCACGTGGCCGTGGCGGAGGAGGAGATCGACTTTCTCCTTTGCCAGGGCCGGCGCAGCCCATGCCGCGGTGATCGCCAAAGCCGTGCCGAGCAGTCGGATCCGCCGCCCCGTTGTATTGGTCATTTCCCCTTACCCCCGCTTACGCCAAAAACTGAACATCTGTCCGGAATGCTAACAGCATCCGCGCGGCGTTCAATCGGCCCCGCCCACCTTTGTTTGCGGCGCCGCATTCCCGTTTGCCCGCGAACGAATGGTTGCCAATAGAAGCAGGCGTTGCCATAGGCGCCGGCCGCTTCCCGACCCCGTTGCAAAGGAATCCTCCATGGCCACTGGCACGCCCACCGCGCGCGCTGTCGGCATCGACTTCGGCACCACGAATTCGGTCATCGCCACGACGGCCGGCGCTGGGGAGGCGGGGCTCGTCCGCTTCGACGCGCCCGACGGGACCAGCGCGGTTTTCCGTTCGGCCCTGTGCTTCTGGGAAGATAGCGCCATGCGCGGCGGGCTGGCGCACGAGGCCGGGCCGTGGGCCATCGCCGAATTTCTCGACATGCCCGATGGCAGCCGCTTCATCCAGTCGTTCAAGTCCGTTGCCGCCAACGCCCTGTTCGAACACGCCACGATCTTCGAAAAGCGCCTGCGGTTCGAGGATCTCGGCAAGGTGTTCCTGGAACACCTGCGCGCCCGTTCCGCCGGCGCGCTGCGCGATCTGCCGGAACGGATCATCGTCGGCCGCCCGGTGCGCTATGTCGGGGCACGACCCGATCCCGCGCTGGCGCGCGCTCGGTACGACGCGATGTTCGCGCTGCTGGGGCGCGAGGTACACTACGTGTACGAGCCGATGGGCGCCGCCTTCAGCTTTGCCGCGCGTCTCACCCAACCCGCGACGCTGCTCGTGGCGGACTTCGGCGGCGGCACCAGCGACTTTTCCATCGTGCGGGTGGAAGCGCCGGGCGCGGCGCAGCGGTGCGTGCCGCTGGGATCGGCCGGTATCGGCATCGCCGGGGACCGGTTCGACTACCGCATCATGGACCATCTGGTGCTGCCGATGCTGGGCAAGGGCGGCACCTATCGCTCGTTCGACAAGGTGCTGGAAATCCCGGCCGGGCACTTCACCGATTTCGGCGACTGGTCGCGCTTGGCGCTGATGCGCAACCGGCGGACGCTGGAGGAACTGGAGCGCCTGCGCCGCGCTGCCAGCGATCCGCAGGCGATCGGGCGGATGATCGCGGTGGTGGAAAACGAGCTGGGCTATCCGTTGTACGATGCGGTCGGCCGGCTCAAGCGCGCACTGTCGAGCGAGGAGCGGGCGACCTTCCGGTTCGACAGCCCGGCCCTGAAAGTGCAGGCCGACGTTAGCCGCGCGGATTTCGAGCAATGGATCGCGCCCGATCTGGCCCGGATCGGCGAAACGGTGGATGCGGCCCTCGCCAGCGCCGGGCTGGCGCCGCAGGATATCGACCATGTGTTTCTCACCGGCGGCTCCTCGCTGATTCCCGCCGTGCGCCGCCTGTTCACCGAGCGGTTCGAAGCGGGTCGCATCGATAGCGGCGAGGAGCTGACCTCGATCGCGCACGGGCTTGCGCTGATCGGGCAGGAGCCCGATCTGTCGATCTGGACGGTTAAGGAAGAGGAACCGGCATGAGCGTGGCCTTTCGCAGGGAGAGCGATGACGAGCATCTCGAACCGACGTTCGAGCTTCCGATCCCGCCCGGTCCCAACCTCGTCACCGCACGCGGTCTGGCGCTGATCGCCGGCAAGGTGGCCGAACTGGAGGCGGCGCTGTTGCCGCTGACGGACGAGGCGGAGGTGAAGAAGGTGCGCCGTGAATTGCGCTACTGGAGCACGCGCCAGGCGACCGCGCAACTGGCGCCAAAGCCCGGCGGCGAGACGGTGGAGTTCGGTTGCGCCGTGACTTTCGCGCTGCGGGGCAAGGCGAAGACGATCACCATCGTCGGCGATGACGAGGCCGACCCGGCGGCGAACCTGATCTCGTTTTCCGCGCCGCTCAGCCGCGCGATGATGGGCGCGGAGGAGGGCGATTTCGTGGATTTCGCCGGGGAGGCCGATGCGATCGAGATTCAGGAAATCCGCGTCCCGGCTGCTTGATTTCCTGCGGGAAGGCAATCGCGGGCGTCATTTTGCGCTTGGCTAACCGCGCCGCATGGCCCACGCGTCCGCAGCCGTTCCCGATCGCCGAGAGTTTCCCGTGCTGCAAAGTCTGTTCGCGTGTCTGCCGATCCTGGGACTGGTCGCTCTCGGCTTCGGTTTCGGGAAAGTGGCGCGTCCGGGCGTCGAGGGCCTTTCCGCGATCAACACGGCGGTCATGTACCTGTTTTTTCCCGCGCTGCTGTTCAAGGTGGGGGCCGATACGGATTGGCGCGCGGTGTTCGAACCGGGCTTCCTGCTGGCCTTCGGGGGCGCGGCAATGCTGGCCTTCGCCCTGTCGCTGATGGTGCTGCGGCGCCTGTCCCCGCACGACCGGTCGGGCGCGATCGTCGGGGCGTTGAGCGCGTCCTATGCCAACACCGCGTTTCTCGGCCTGCCGCTGGCCGGGGCCTTGCTGGGGCAGATCGGAATTTCCGCCGCGATGCTGGCCAGCATGATACTTCTGCTGACCGTGGTGGCGGCCGCGCTGGTGCTACTGCCATCGCAGGACGGCAGGGCTGGGCTTTCGACCAAGCTGGCGGGCGTGACGTTCCGCAATCCGCTGGTCGTCGCGGCGGTGTTGGGGATCGGCTGGTCCCTGCTGCGCCTGCCGATGCCGGAGCCCTTGCACGATATGCTGTCGCTGCTGGGCGGCGCAGCGACGCCCTGCGCGCTGATCTCGGTCGGTGCGGCGATGGCGGGCGCGCGGATCGCGGGATCGCTGGCGGTCTGGATGGTGGTGTCCGGCAAAATGGTGCTGCAACCGGCGCTGGCCGCGCTGGCGGCGCACCTTTGCGGATTGCCGCCGGTCTGGACCAGCGCCGCGGTGCTGCTCTCCGCCCTGCCGACAGGCGCGGTGCCCACGCTGCTGGCGCGGTCCTATGGCGTGGACCCGATGGGACCGGCGCAGGCGTCGGCGATCACCACGCTGCTCTCGGTGGTGGCGACACCGGTCGTGTTCGCGCTGTTCCCGCCGGGGTGAGCCGCGCTCAGCCGAGCAGGGCGGCGAGATCGATGTCGGCCAGCGTCGCGAACTGGATGTCAGCCCGCGGCAGGGGTGTTTCCCCGATGCCGACCGCGCGGAAACCGGCCGCCCGGATCGCCTCGATCCCGGCCGGGGCATCCTCGAAGCCGATCATCGCTTGCGGCGGCAAGCCGAACGCGCGGGCGCAGGCCAGGAACAGGTCCGGCGCCGGCTTGGGCAGGTGATTGGCGGGATCGGCGATGAATTCGAACGCATCGGCCACGCCAAGCCGTTCCAGCAGGGCGGGGGCGTTGCGGCTGGCGGAAGCAAGGCCGATGCGCAATCCGCGCGTGGCCGCTTCATCGAGCAGCGCGGCCGCGCCGGGCAACAGGGCGTCCGCCGTCAGCGTGGAGATCGCATCCACGTA
Organism: Novosphingobium sp. EMRT-2; assembly: GCF_005145025.1. Classification (NCBI taxonomy): domain Bacteria; kingdom Pseudomonadati; phylum Pseudomonadota; class Alphaproteobacteria; order Sphingomonadales; family Sphingomonadaceae; genus Novosphingobium; species Novosphingobium sp. EMRT-2. The sequence goes on from NZ_CP039695.1 coordinate 3,555,455, forward strand.
GAAGCCGTTCTTGCGCGCGGCCAGGCGCGCTATCTCGTCGTCCGGCAAATCGCGCTGCCCCAGCTTCAGGATGTGCCGCAGCGAATTGATCCGGTCGACGCCCTTCAGCGCTTCGTTGTCCTCGGCGGTGAACGGGATGCCGAGTTCGTCCGCCAGCCGCTTCCAGGCCGCGAAGTGCAGCGTCGCGCTGTCCGCGATCACGCCGTCGAGGTCGAAGGCGAGGCCCTTGATTGCCCTCATGCCGGCAGGTCCAGCGTGACCGGCGTGGCGCCCACGGTCACGGTCTCGCCCCAATGGGTCAGGTCCAGCGGCTCGCCGTCGACCGTATAGGTTGCCTTTCCGTTCGCAACCTTGAGCGCGACCGCCCGACCGCGGAACTGCACGCCGAGTTCGTAATCGCCGGCAACGGGGTGCGCGCGGGGGGAAAACGCAAGCGAACCGTCGAGCGTGGAAAGCCCCGCGAAGCCGAACGCCAGCGCATTCCAGCCGCCGCCAAGCGCCGCCATATGCAGGCCATGCCCTGTATTGGCGTGGAGGTTGAGCAGGTCGGTCAGCACCGTGTCGGTCCAGTAGCGGGCGGCGCGATCGGTTTCGCCGGCCAGCGCGGCCGCCGTCGCGAAGCTGCTGGCGGAAAGCGTGGAATCGTGGACGGTGAGCGCTTCGTACACATCCAGCATGCGCTTGCGCATGTCCGGGGTGAAGCGGTGGGGCAGGGTGGCGACCGCCAGCACCGCGTCCGCCTGCTTGCACACGCAATGGCGGTAGATGTGCAGCGGATGGTAATGCAGCAGCAGCGGGAACTTGCCCGGCGGGGTGCTGTCGATCGGCCAAGGCTGCTTGCCGAAGAAGGCATCGTCCTGCGCGAAGACCTGCCGGGCTTCGTCGAAGGGCAGAAAGATCGTGTCGGCGGCGCGCAGCATGGCCTGCCGCTCCGCCGGGGAAAGCCCCGGATCGATGCCGTGGCGCTGTTCGAGCGAGGCGGCATAGCGCATGTGCTCGGCCGCCATCAGGTTGGTGTAGAGATTGTTGTCGACCAGCGCGGTGTATTCGTCCGGACCGGTCACGCGGTTGATGACGAAGGCATCACCGCGCGCGGGATCGTGCCACCCCATCGACAGCCAGATGCGCGCGGTTTCGGCCAGCAGCTCCGCCCCGCCTTCGAGCAGGATCGAGAGGTCGGCCGTCGTCTCCACATAGAGCCGCAGCGCGTGTGCGACATCGGCGTTGATATGGTACTGCGCCGATCCCGCGAGGAAATAGGACGAACATTCGCGCCCGCCGATGGTGCGCCAGGGCAGCACCGCACCCGCTTCATGCCCCAGATCGCGCGCGTTCTGGCGCGCGGCGTCCAGCCCCGCCACGCGCCAGGCCAGCGCCGCGCGCGCCATGGCGGGCTGGGTATGGATCAGGAAGGGCAGGGCATAGGTTTCCGCGTCCCAGAAGATGTGCCCTTCATAGCCTTCGCCGGTCTGGCCTTTGGCGGCGATGGAGCCGCGCCCGTCGCGCCGGACCGCCTGGGCGATCTGGAAAAGCCCATGCCGCAGCGCGCCTTCGGCCACCGGATCGGCCAGGGCAAAGCGGGTTCCTGCCCAGATCGCACTCCAGGCCTGCGCCTGTTCCGCCAGCAGCGCGTCGGCACCGGCGGCCGTGGCCGTGCCGACCAGCGCGCGCGCGCGCGCCGCCAATCCGTCGGGGGGGGTATCGCGTTCGGCGACATAGGCGGTCAGCACCGGGATGCGCCGTGTCTCCCCCGCCGGGATGCGGACCTGCAGCGGCGCGCTGCGGGCCACGACCACGGTGAAGCCGCTCCGTTCGAGCCGGTCGGCGCGGCAGGGGATGGTATCGGCGGAGACGGCCATTTCGCGCCAGGGGTTGGCCATCGCCTGCGTGATGCGCGGATCGTCGATATCCGCCGGCGGCGTGGCCAGCCGGGGGGCATCGATTCCGCCAGCGATCGTCAGCTCGATGGGGCTCGCGCCCGCGATTACGTCCACCACGCATCCCGCCAGCGTCTGCTCTGCCATGCTGGCGAAGCGGGTGAGCGTGATCGTCGCATCGCCGTGCTGCACCACCTGGCGCAGCACGCCCCGCTTCATGTCGAGTTCGAGCGGCGCGTCGATTGCGATGGGCGTGCCGTCGATGCCGATCGCTATCTTCGTTCCGTCGGCAACGGAAAGGCGCACGTCGCCACCGCGCGGCAATCCGTGGGCGCCTTCGTGGTAATCGATCGGCACCCGATCATAGACGCCGTTGAGATAGACGCGCGGCAGATCGTCCATGCCGGTTTCGGCGCGGATGCCGATGAAGCCGTTGCCGATCGCGAAGATCGCCGGAACCTGCGGCCCCAGATCAAGCGGAGCCGCCACGGTCCAGCCATCGCGAATCATCCGGGCCTGCGAAAAGTCTGCGCGAGCCCCGTCGGCAGGGTGCATTCCATCTCTCCCATGGGTGCCTGAGGCGCCTAAGAAAGCGCCGGAACACGGTCCGAAACACATTAATGATATGCATTTCATTACCGAAATGCTAGCTTCCGTTCAAGCCGCATGACGGCATGATGCGCAATAAGGGAGAGGCAAGCGTGGCATTTGCGGGAATCAGTGCGCGGAGACCGGAAGAAAACGCGGGGAGTGACGGCGGTGTCGTCTCTCCCCGGGCCGGCTGGTTCGTTACGTTCGCGCTGTGCCTGGGCTACGCCACTTTCGCGATTCTGCTCAACAGCGTGGGGACCGCGATTCTCCAGTCGACCGGCTACTTCCATGTCGACAACCGCGCCGCCAGCACGCTCGAAGCGTTCAAGGACATCACCATCGCCGTGGCCTCGTTCACGCTGGCCTCGCACTTGCCGCGCTTCGGCATCCGGCGTTCGATGGTCGCCGCGCTGCTGATCGCCGGGCTGGGTTGCATTGCCGTGCCGCTGGGCGATTCCTTCTGGGCGATGCGGCTGATGTTCTTCGCCACCGGCCTTGGCTTCGCGCTGATGAAAGTGGCGGTCTATTCGTCGGTCGGCCTGCTGACCGGATCCGCTTCCGGCCATGCGCGCTTGCTGGGGATCATCGAATCCGGCTTCATGGCCGCGGTCGTCTCCAGCTCCTGGATTTTCGCGGCTTTCATCGATCCCACGGATCCGTCGTCGCCTTCGTGGCTGAATACCTACTGGCTTCTTGCCGGCCTGTGCCTGGTCGCGGCCCTGGCTGCGGCATTCGTGCGCATCGATGAGCGGGGGCTGGTGGCGAAGCCGGAAAGCGATGCCGCCGCGCCGCGCGCGTTTCCGGCCATGCTCGCCCTGTTGCGGCTGCGGCTGACGCAGGTCTTTATTGCCGCGATATTTCTCTATGTGCTCATCGAGCAGGGCGTGGGGACGTGGCTGCCCACGATCAACCACCGCGTGCTGGGGCTCGACGGCCAGATCGCGGTGCAGGCGGCGTCGGCTTTCGCCATGTCGATCGCGCTGGGGCGGCTCGTTGCGAGCCTGCTGGTGACGCGAATAGGATGGTTTCCGCTCATGCTCGGTTGCTTGGCGGGCATGGCGGCGATCCTGCTGGCGGTGCCAGGCATGGTGGGGACGGATGCCCGTGCGCTGGTCACGTCATGGCGCGATATCCCGCTTCCGGCGCTATTATTGCCCGCGATCGGGTTCTTCATGGCGCCGATCTATCCCACGCTCAACTCGGTGATCCTGAGCAGCGTGCCCAAGGCGCGGCAGCCGGGATTGATCGGCCTGATCGTGGTGTTCTCTGCGCTAGGCGGTACCACCGGATCGCGGATTGTCGCCGAGTTGTTCTCCGCTATTCCGGACGCGCGCGTTCTGTACAGCCTGCTGGTGCCGATCGCGCTGCTCGCAGCCGGCGTGATCGTGCTGAAGAGGCTGGCCGAGGAAGGGGTGTCTGTCGACTGATCTAGGTCTCGCGCGCGATCAGGCGCGTGGGCAGCACGGTGGACGCGGCGCGGCCGCCTTCGATCTTCTGCATCAGCTTTTCGACCAGAATCGCGCCGGCGATGTGGGTTTCCTGTTCCACCGTGGTGATCGCCGGGGTGAAGGCTGCCGCCGGCGGGATGTTGTTGTACCCGACCAGCGCGAAATCCTCCGGCGCGCGCAATCCCCGTTCCTTGAACGCGGCGATTACCGCCATGGCTGCCGTGTCGGAAAAGGCGAAGACGGCATCGGGGGCGGGATTCGCGCCGAGGTAGGCGGCGGTATCGTTGAGCGTGGAGGTATACGACATGTCGCCCGTGCGCAGCATCCGGATGGACGCGGATTTGCCGTGCGCCGCCTCGCTCAGCCCATCGTGGCGCATCGCGATTTCGGCATGGTTGGTATCGCCGATAAACAGCCAGTCCTTGCGCCCCGACCGCAGGAAGTATTCGCCCGCCAGCCGTCCGCCCAGGCGATTGTCGCTGCCCACGGCGCAATAGGGCTCGGTCGGATCGACCGCGCCCCACACCACGAACGGCACGCCCAGCTTGGCCAGATCGCGCAGCATCGGATCGCGTTCGCCCTGGCCCAGGAAAATGAAGCCATCGACCACGCGCGCGTTGACCTGGTCCTGATAGGCGCGTTCGTCCTGCGCCGCGGGCGGGGAAAGCAGGAGATCAAGCTTCCGGACGGCCAGCGCTTCGGCAACGCCGGCCAGCAGTTCGAAGATGAACGGGTCGGCGATTCGGCCGCCCCGGTGCGAGCCGAAGTCGAGCACCACGCTGATCGTATCGGTGCGGGTCTGCCGCAGTTTCTGCGCGTTGCGGTTCACCGCATAGCCGTGCGCGCGGGCCACCTCGAGCACGTGATCACGCGTGGCCTGGGTCACCAGCGGACTGCCGCTAAGCACGCGCGAGACGGTGGGCTTCGATACGTTCGCGATGCGGGCGATGTCGGCCATGCTGACCCCCATCGATCGTGACCGATTTTTCCGGATACCCGCTTCGTCCGCCACCCGTTGCTCCCGCCCTTTTGTGTTGCGCGCGCGTTATTGCAGGGTTCCGGTTAAAAATGAACAGCTGCAACTTGCCCTTGAAATGCATTTCATGACTCGTTAAAGGACTGTCATGCACTCGCCGCAAAGGCGATGATCAAGGGAGAGAGGTGCATGAGACTTTCCATGAATGGCATGGTGCGTTCCGGTGTGGCGGCAGGCGCGATCGCGCTGGCGCTCGCGGCGAATGCCGTGCAGGCCCAGGACGCCGCAGCCCCGCAGGAAGCGGCCGCTTCCGAAACCGTTGACGATGCCAACGCCATCGTCGTGATCGGTACCCCCGGCGGCGCGGGCGTGCGCAAGCAGGATGCTTCCTACGCCATTACCACCATCAACGAAGCCGCGCTCGAACGCATTTCGCCCAAGAGCACGGCCGAAGTCTTCACGCTCGTTCCTGGCGTCTGGGCCGAAAGCTCCAGCGGCGTGGCCGGTGCGAACATCGACGTGCGCGGTCTGCCGGGCGGCAGCGATGCGCCGTGGGTGACGATGTCGCTCAATGGCGCGCCGATCTATGGCACGGAATCGCTGTCGTTCATGGACAACAGCTCGATCTTCCGCACCGACGAGACGATCGCCTCCACCGAAGCCGCGCACGGCGGCCCGAACGCGGTGTTCTCCAACGGCGAAGTCGGCGTCACGCTCAACTTCAACCTGAAGAAGGGTGGCGAAACGACCGAGGGCCGGGTCAAGCTTTCGGCGACGGATTACGGCATGGCACGCGCCGACGCGGTCATTTCCGGTCCGCTGGGCCACGATCTCTATTACATGATCGGCGGCTATGTGCAGCAATCGCCGGGCATCCGCGATGCGCAGTTCAAGTCGGAGAAGGGGCGCCAGATCAGTGCGCAACTGACCAAGAAGTTCGACAACGGCGAAATCAGCATCTGGACCCGCGTCACCGACGATCACGGCCAGTGGTATCTGCCGATGGCCCTCAACACCGGCAACGATCTGGGCACGTTCTCGCAGCTTGGCAACGCTACGCGCTATGCCACGTTGCAGGTGGGGCCGAACGAGACGAAGACCTATGACTTCGCCCGTGGTCGCGGCTGGAAGGGCAGCCTTTCGGGCCTGAACCTGAAGTTCGATCTGGGCGGCGGCTGGTCGGTGCGCGACAACCTGTCCTACACCAACGGCAATGCCGATACGCTGGGCTTCGTGCCGGACGGTTCGCCGATCCGCGTCAGCGCTCTGCAGGCCGCCAATCCGGCTCTGGGAACGATCAAGACGGCCGGTGGCGTGACGCTGAACGCCAACGACTGGATCCAGAACTACGGCCACTGGGTGGTCGAGAAGAAGATCGAATCCTTCACCAACGATCTGAGCGTCAATTTCCATTCCGGCATCAACAACTTCACCGCGGGTTACTACCGCGCGGACTGGTCGGCCGACGATTTCTGGACGCTGGGCAACGCCGTGCCGGTGCAGAACGTGCAGAACGGCGATCTGCTGCAAAGCGGCATCACCTGCGGGATGCTGGCCAGCGCCGGATCGGGATCGAGCTGCTTCCATTATGGCATCCGCTCATCGGGCGATGCGCAGGTCAACGCCATCTACCTGGCCGACAGCGTGCAGGTGACGGACAAGCTGCGTATCGATCTGGGTGTGCGCCATCAGTGGCTGGCGCTCGATTACGTGATCGATTCCAACGATTCCGGCACGTATGGCTATCCGGACGGCACGGTGAACCAGCGCAACCACGTCACGGCGAAGAAGTTCGCCTATTCGGCGGCGGCGAACTATGCGTTCGATCCGCACCTTGGCGTGTTCCTGCGCTACTCGAAGGGCTATCGCTACCCGAACTTCGACGATCTGCGCAGCGGCAACCAGAACGTGTTCGGCGTCAGCCAGCTCGAAGGCGGGGTGAAGTATTCCAGCCAGCTCCTGTCGCTCTACGCTACCGCGTTCTATAACAAGAACAATAATTTCGACTCCACCGTCGGTTCGGTGGTGGCGAATTCGCAGTTCAAGACGCGGGCCTATGGCCTCGAACTGGACGGCAACCTGCGCCTCGGCGCCTTCGGGTTCGCAACCCTCGCGACCTTGCAGAACGCCAAGGTCACCGCTTCGTCGACCCCCGCACAGGTGGGCAACGAGGTGCTCCGTCAGCCGAAGTACCAGATCCGCCTTTCGCCGAGCTATGACGTGACCGTCGGCACGGTAAAGGTCAGCCTGTTCGGCGCGGCGTCGTTCATCGGGGCGCGCTGGAGCGATCTGGCCAACACCTCGCGTCTGCCGGCGTACACCAAGCTGGACCTCGGGGCGCAGGCCAAGCTCGATTCCGGCCTGTTCTTCTCGGTGCGGGCGGATAACCTCAACAACAGCCACGGCCTGACCGAAGGCGATCCGCGCAATCCGGCGACGCCGAACGGCCGTCCGATCCTGGGGCGTTCGGTGCTGTTCAGCCTGGGTTACGACTTCTGACGTAAACTCCAGCCTTCAATTCCCTCCTCTCTCGGGGCTGGAACCTCCCTCGGTTCCGGCCCCGTTTCTTTTGCGGCGTGTTTTTGACGGAGATGCGGATAGCCAGCCTTGCGCGGCGCGGTTATGCAATGCTCCCGGGGGCGCATTCGGGATGTAAGGACAAGTCGATGAAGCAGATTGCGATGGGTTTTATCCTGGCGCTGGTGGCGCCGGTTGCGGCGCAGGCCGCTGACACGGGCGCGGTTGCCACGACGACCGTAGCGAAGTTCTCGATCGATACCCCAATCCAGGACATCGTTGCCAACGAACAGGGCAAGGCCGTGATCGAACGGAATTTCCCCGGCCTGATCGCGCGGCCCGAATATGAAATGTTCAAGGCGATCAGCCTCAAGGCGCTGCAGCCCTATTCCAGTGGCAAGATCACCGACGAGATGCTGGCCAAGACGCAGAGCGAACTCGCCGCGATCCAGTAAGAAGGCGCGACCACCCGTCGGGGGCGGTTACCGATGGGGTGCGAAACAATTGGCGCTTTCATTGCCATAATCTGTGCTCTAGGCTCTCGGGGGCGATAACAAAACGCGGGTGGAGAGTATGGGGCGCAGGATGCTGACAGGGCTGGCCGCGGTGCTGGCGGCCGGGTGCTGTTCGGGTGGATCGGGGGCATTCGCCCAGACGGCCGCTGCCCAGGCCGCCGATCCTCCCAGCGCGACGACAAGGGCGGTCAACGAGGCCGCGCGCGCCGCCGCGCCGTTTCAGGACCGGCGCGATTATGACTTCGCCGCGCGCGGTTTCGTGGCGACCCGCAAGGACCCGCTGATCCGCGCCGCCGACGGGCGCGTGGTGTGGGATCTCAATACCTTCAGCTTCGTCGAAGCCCCGGCGCCCGATACGGTCAACCCCAGCCTGTGGCGCCATGCGCAGGTGCTTTCGCGCGCTGGGTTGTTCAAGGTTTCCGACCGCATCTGGCAGGTGCGCGGGTTCGATATCGCCAACGTGACCTTCGTGAAGGGCGACAAGGGCTGGATCGTGATCGATCCGCTGACGGCGGACGAGACGGCCCGCGCGGCCTATGACCTCGTGACCGAGCAGCTCGGCAAGCGGCCAGTCAGCGCGATCATCTATACCCATTCGCATATCGACCACTTCGGCGGCGCGAGTGGCATTCTGCCTTTCGCGGTGCCAGACGTGCCGATCCTGGCGCCGCAAGGCTTCACCGAGGCGGCGGTGGGTGAAAACGTGATCGCCGGCCCGGCCATGGCGCGCCGCGCGATCTATCAGTTCGGGCTGACGCTGCCCAAGGGACCCACCGGCAGCATGGGCTCGGGGATCGGCATGGCCGTGGCGCCCGGTACGCAGGGGCTTGTTCCGCCCAATCGCGAGATCGCGAAGACCGGCACGGAGATCGTGCTCGACGGGGTGAAGCTGCGCTTCCAGGTCACGCCGGGCACGGAAGCCCCGGCCGAAATGAACATCGGTTTCCCCGACTGGAAAGTGGCCGATCTCGCCGAAAACGCCAATGTCACGCAGCACAACATCCTGACCCCGCGCGGCGCGGTGGTGCGCAACGCCAAGGCCTGGGCGCAGGGATTGACCGAGGCGATCGATTTCTTCGCCGGCGCCGACGTCATGATTACCAGCCACGGCTGGCCGCGCTTCGGCGCCGCCGAAATCACGGACTTTCTCGGCAAGCACCGCGATGCCTATGCGTATCTGCACGATCAGACCGTGCGGCTGATGAACCAGGGGCTGACCGGCGACGAAATCGCCGTGAAGCTGACGCTGCCGAAGGCGTTGCAGCAGGAATGGTATGACCGGCCGTATTACGGCTCGCTCAGCTTCAACGCGCGAGCGGTCTATCAATTCTACATGGGCTGGTACGATGGCAACCCGGTGCATCTCGCTCCGTTGCCGCCCGAGGAAGGCGGCCGCCGCTATGTCGAGGCGCTGGGCGGCGCGGCGCGGGTGCGGCAGCTGGCGCAGGCGGCCTATGACAAGGGCGACTATGCCTGGGCGGCGGAACTGCTCAACCGCGCGGTCTTCGCCGACGCCGGTGACACCGCCGCGCGCGATTTGCTGGCGCGCTGCTATCAGCAACTTGCCTGGCAGAGCGAGAACTCGTTGTGGCGCAACATGTATCTGACCGGCGCGAGCGAATTGCGTGGCGCGCAGCCGCCGACCGCATCCGCCATCTCGCCGGGAATTGCCGGCTCGCTGACGCCCGAACAGTTGTTCGATGTGCTCTCGGTCCGCTTTGCGGCCGAGAAGGCCGGCGATGCCAAGCTGCGGCTGGCGTTCGTGTTCCCTGACCGGAACGCGCAAGTGACGGTCACGGTCGCCAACGGCGTGCTGGTCCACCGGCCGGGCGTGGTCGGCACGCCCGATGCCACGCTGACGATCAAGTATGCCGATCTTGTCGCGGCGCTGCTGCGTGGTCAGCCGCTCGCGCCCAAGATCGCGTCGGGCGAGGCGAAGATCGAAGGGCAACCGGTCGCGTTCGCGCAATTGGTGAACTGGATAGATAAGCCGACGCCGCCATTCGCGATCGTCACGCCATGACCGCACCGGAAGGAGAAGGATGATGACTGCTCGCAGGAAGATTGCCGTTGGAGCATGTGCCGCCGCGCTGGCCTTCGCGCTTCCCTCCGCCGCTGTGCTTGCACAGGCCGCGCCGGCCGCTATCGCTGCGCCCACGCGCGAGGCTGAGATCGCCCGGGAAGCCTACAGCTACCTTTACCCGCTGGTGGTGATGGACGTGACGCGGCGGCAGGCGACGCAGAAGGGCGCGACCGGCATGGGCGCGCCGGTCAATACTTTCCATCATAACCAGGCGTTCCCGCCGGGCGATTTTCGCGCGGTGGTGCGGCCCAATTTCGATACGCTCTATTCGAGCGCCTGGCTGGATCTGGCGGATGGCCCGGTCCTGCTGACGATCGGAAACACGCAGGGCCGGTATTACATGCTGCCGCTTTACGATATGTGGACCGATACCTTCGCGGTGCCGGGCAGCGAGACGCTGGCCCCCGAAGGCGGCCGGTTCGCAGTGGTGCCGCCCGGCTGGAAGGGCACGCTGCCCAAGGGGGTGGAGCGGATCGATTCCCCCACGCGCTATGTCTGGATCATCGGACGCGTGCAGACGAATGGCCCCGCCGACTATCCCTTCGTGCACACGATTCAGCAGGCGTTTGCGCTGGTCCCGCCTATCCCCGGCGCGAAGGCGCCGCCACGCGCGGCCGACGTGCCCGTTCCGGCGGACAAGTCGCCCGTGGCCATCGTCAACGCGATGAGCGCGGCGGAATTCTATGAAACGGCGATGCGGTTGATGGTGGACAATCCGCCGCACTTCAACGACCAGCCGCAGCTTGCGCGGCTGGGCATGGTGGGGCTGCGCGCCGGGCAGGGGTTCCGTTTTGCGGGTCTTGCTCCGTCGGTCCAGCAGGCACTGACCCAGGCCAAGACGCAAGGCCCGGCGAACCTGCTTCGCTATGCGTGGCAGGCGGGGCAGCAGCGCGGCGGCTGGCGCACGATGACGACCTCGATCGGCTCGTACGGCGTCGATTACGACCAGCGCGCGGCGGTTGCGCTGATCGGGCTGGGCGCGAACCATCCGGTCGACGCCATCTACCCGCGCGCGGCCGCGGACAAGGATGGCAAGCCGCTGGACGGGACCAACCGCTATGTCGTGCATTTCAAGGCGGGCCAGTTGCCGCCCGTGCGCGCGTTCTGGTCGCTGACGGCTTACAACAAGGAAAGCTATACCGACCCCAACGCGATCGACCGCTATGCCATCGGGGACCGCGACAAGCTGACGTTCAACACCGACGGTTCGCTCGACCTCTATCTCCAGGCGGACGATCCGGGGGCGGACAAGCGTTCCAACTGGCTGCCGGTGCCGCGCGGGCCGTTCGACATGAACCTGCGGCTGTACAGCCCGAAGCCCGAGGCGCTGTCCGGCGATTGGCCGATGCCGGTGGTGGAACGGTTGCCCTAAGGAACTCCGCTCCCGATCGCACCGGCGTTTGCCGCCACTGTAGGCGACGAACGCCGGCGCTGATCGATCGGATTACTTCACTAGGTGCGCGCTCTGGATGGTCAGCGCGAACAGCGCGGTCAGCGCGTCGGAGATGCTCTGGTCGGTCGATACGGTATAGACCAGTGGCGTGCCGTCGCGCGCTGCGGAAGCGCACTTCTGAAGCGCCGGCAGAACGTTGCCCAAATAGGGGGCAACATTGGATTGCGACCAGGAATCCCCTGTCAGCGCATCCGGCAGGTATTCGGTGTAGAGGATCGCGATCTTGATACCGCGGTTCTTGATGGTGGTGCAGTTGTTCAGGTGCGCGGTCGTCAACTCGCGGTTCCAGCGGCTCGATCCGATCTGCTCGTCGGTCACGCCGTCGGTGATGATGAACAGCACTTCCTGCGGTTTGGCAGTCGTGGTGCCGTCGCCGGGATTGGGCATCGTCGAGTTCATCGCGGTGAGCATGTTGTTGAACTCGGTCGCCTTGTCGTTGATGTTGGTCGACGATGTCGGCTTGCCGTTGGCGTACCAGAAGTCGGTCGTGCTATCGAGATCGGGGATGTTGGACGTCGTCATGTTCTGGACGTCCGTCATCGAGGTGTGGGTGGTGACCGGTGTCGAATAGCCCGGATGCGTCCAGTCGAAGCTGAACACCTGCATCTTGTAGGTAACGTTGTTCTTCGTCGCCATGTTCTGGGCGAAGGGAATGAGGTCCTGGGCCGCCAGCGTCTCGGCGCCGATGCGCAGCGGGATGGGCGATGCGGTGGGATAGAGCGTGGTATAGTTGTGCGTCAGCCAGTACCCGTCGGCATAGAAGCCGGTGATGGACTGCGACTTGTTGCTCATATCCTTGTAGGTGAACGAGAACCTGTTGCTGTTTACCGAAACGGACGTTCCGATCTTGGTGCCGTTTTGATCGTACAGGTTCTTGGAACCGTCGATCTGATACCAGGTCTTGTACCCTGTGTTGCCGGAATTGTAGTAGTTTCCGTTCAGGAATACGTCGCGGTTGTTGGATGTCTTGATATTGATGCCGTCGGCACGCGGGTCTTGGGCGTGACAGGCGAAGGCACAGCCGGTGGCGTTGCGGATGGAAGTAAGGCCGCTCGAGGTCGAGGGCAGCAGCATCGATGGCGATTTGTCCATCGTCAGGAAGAAGTTGATGTGCGGGGCCTGCGCCGCGTTGGCGGTCGACGATCCGGCGATGGGCAGCGTGGCATAGCCCAGGATGCCGCCGAACAGGTTCACCGATTTCGCGGTGTAGCTCACCACGATCGTCCGGCCGCTGTTGAGCGCGCCGGTATCGACCAGGCTGACGTTGAGATCGGTGGAGGCGTTGAACTGGATGTCCTGCAGCCCGCTGACCTGCGAGATGAAGATCTGGCGAGCGGCCGCCAGCGCGGTGTCGGTCGATTGCTGCATCAGCGTGGCATTGGTGCCGGCCAGCGCCGCCGCGTCCGCTGCGGCGTTCATGCGCGTCTGCTGCGTTTGCGCGCGGCCATAATCGATGCCCATGCCCACGGCGAACAGCATGGGGATCAGCAGCGCGGCCATCATGATGAGCACGTTGCCCTGGCTGTCGTCGCGCAGCCGGCGCGCGGTTTCGCGCAGCGTGTGGAACAGTCGCATGGGGGGCAGCCTCATCACTGGAGGGGAATCTGATCGGACAGGCGGGGAAGCATGAAGATCCGATCGTTCATGGTGATCTTGGAGATGAACCCCAGGCCGAATTGCGGCGTATAGGGGTACGAAACCTCGCCCATCAGGAAGTAGGCGCCGGGCTTGTTCGGCGTCACCGTCTTGTCGGGCAGCATGGCCTGGGGCACGAGGTTGGTGGTCAGCGTAACCGAATTGCCTACCGTTAGCGGCGTCCAGTTGGCGGTCGATTTGCTCCACACGACCTTGGCGGTGCTGGCGTCGACGACTTGCACCTCGCTCACGCGGATCTGGGCGACGCTGTTGTCGTAGGGGCTGAGCACCATCGCGCTCGACCCCATGATCGTCTGCAGGTCGGACGAGGACACCGCGGCATAGCGCGAGACGAGGTCGGTCACCGCGCGGGCGGACCGCGTGACCTTGCGGTTGCAGGTGATCGCGTCGCTGATCACGTAGGCCCCCAGATACAGCAGGATCAGCACCGGCAGGCTGATGGCGAATTCCACCAGCGCCACGCCGCGCGCATCGCGGGCGAGGCGGCGTGCCGGAGCGCACAGACGGCGCAGGAACGGAATCGGACGCATCAATAACCCTCCGTCTTCATGACCGAGGTTGCCAGCAGCATGCGCTGCGAGCCGGGGCGGTTGGACAGGTCGAAGCCCAGCGGGCCGGCCAGCGTGGGCCAGTTGTAGATCAGCCGCACCACCACCACCGCGCCCTGCGTGCCAGGGGAATAGGCGAAGGAATTGGTGATGTTGCCGTTGGAGTCATACGTGAAGGTCGGCAGCGTTGGGTTGGCCGAGGAAAAGTTGCTGACGTTGGTTACGTCCACATAGAGCCGGCTGCACTGCAGGAACGTCGGCAGCGAGGCGCAGGCGGCCTCCTTGAACTGCTGCTGCGGCGTTTTGGTGACGTTGCCTTGCGCGTCCTTGACCCCGGTGAAGTTCTGCTGCGCCTGGCCGGTGAGGATCAGGCGGGCAGCTGTTTCGGTGGCGGTTTCCAGGCCCTGCTGCGCAAAATACATCACCGCGATTTCGAAAATGGCGACGATCATCGCGATCAGGACGGGCGCCACCAGCGCGAACTCCAGCGCGGTTGCCCCGCGCACGTCGCGCAGAAGCGCCGCGCGAAACGCGCCACCCCACCGCCTGCTTGTCCAACCGCGGACCATTCCCCATTCTCCAAGCCCAGTAATGCAGGCTCAGATTAGAGCGTCAGCCTTAAGGCGTGGTAAACTTGGCGGACGGCGGAAAGGGCCGCTTTGGTTGGGCGGCGCGCCGGATGACGAGCTGGGGGTATTCGTGCCGCCGAAGCCGTCGGTATTGCAGCGAGCGCTGAGACCCGGTCATGACCTCATTTTTCAATGCGCCGCGGGACGGAAAAGGGCATTTGGCGCTTCGGCATCGACACGATGGGCAGGCTGCCAAGCCCAACGGCCGAGCTCGTCTCCCACGTGTCGAAGGTCGTCGGGACCATGATTGCCGTCGACATCAGCGATAGGATGACAGACAGTCAGCCCGAAGCGGCTGAGCGACTCGTATCGTTTTGAAGCTACAGCAGGCTCTCGAGCCGTTGATTGCGGACGAATGGATTCATCCAGATTTCAATAATACATGAGCGGAAAACTTTGGCGCCAATCGTCAAAAACAAAGACAGGGAACACCAAAAAACTCCCGCTCGGTCAGCCAACCATCATTTTGGACGACTAGTGATCTATAGGCTTCCAAATATTGACGATGATGGGACTTTGTCGTGAACACTACCTTGTTCGCGCCAGCTAGGACCGGCGCGATGTTAACGACGGGCGAAAGGATCATGAACCTCGCAACGCCTTCGGCGACCATCGGATAGCCACCATTAAAATAGTCGTCGACAACAATGATGCCGCCCTGCTGCAACATGTCGTGCGCCACGGCGAGATCATTCGCCGTGTTTTGCGTGGTGTGAGAACCATCAACACTGATGAGACGAAGACCTTTTCCATCATTCAGCGTGACAATCTGTCTCGGATCGAGCTTCATCGAATCCGCTTTGACTATTTCAAGGCGATCACGTGAGCCAACATGTGTATCGATATTCTCCAAAAATTTATTCAGATCTCCGAGGCCCGAGAAATCAGTATTAAATTCTTGAAGGTCAAAGACATCCATCGCGATGCCTTTTTCGTTTTCTCGCCTAAGTAGCATTAATAAAATGAAAAGCCGCCCATGATGGACGCCAATTTCGCCTACCCCGCCATGAATTCCAAGTTCTTTCTGCAGTTTATCTGCGATCAAAAACATGTCCAACTGATTGCCAGCAAACCAGCCAATTACGTCATGATGGCCTTGCTTGATATAGTCGTTCAATCGTTCGCGTTCCAATTGCACCAAGAGACCTCACCGTAATAAAACGAATCGTGACATCTTGACTTGGCGGTCAGGACCGATTCATGGGAAAACGATAAACGCCATCCCCCAGATGTGGCAAGGAGATTCAATGACCGATTAGGCCTTGTTTGATCTCTCAAACTATTTCGCTTGGCGCAAAAACGGTTGTTGATGAGAGCTTTCCAAGCTCTGCGAACCCGACCTTCGCCTGGACGCTATGGAGCAACTCAGATTCCGGTCATTTGCGAAACCTTGCTCAAAATTTTCGATTTTTGGGAGAATTTGGTGGACGCACTAGGGCTCGAACCTAGGACCCGCTGATTAAGAGTCAGCTGCTCTACCAACTGAGCTATGCGTCCATTCCCGTGTGGGAAGCGCTCCCATAGCGATTTCTGCCGCGCTGCCAAGCCCTGAAATGGTGCTTCTTCAGGCGAACCCGCTTCCGCCCCGGCGGCTCCAGCGGTCCACTGCCATGATCGTGCCGATGCAGATCATGTTGGTCATCATCGATGATCCGCCGTGGCTCATGAAGGGCAGGGGGATGCCCACCACGGGTGCGAGGCCCATCACCATCATCAGGTTGATGCAGGCATAGAAGAAGATCGTGGTGGTCATTCCCGCCGCCAGCAGGCGCGAGAAGCGGTCGGGTGCGTTCATCGCCACTTTCAGGCCCCAGCGCAGCACCACGGCGAAGATCGCCAGCACGAACAGGCCGCCCATCATGCCCCATTCCTCGGCCATGGTCGCGAAGACGAAGTCGGTCTGCGCTTCGGGCAGGTAATCGAGGTGGCTTTGCGAACCGTGGCCGAAGCCCTTGCCGAACAGGCCGCCCGATCCGATCGCGATCTTCGACTGGGTGATGTGGTAGCCCGATCCCAGCGGATCGTTTTCCGGGTCCATGAACACCAGCACGCGCTTGCGCTGGTAATCGTGCAGCAGCGTGAAGAACGCCAGCGGGGCCACGATCAGCCCGGCGCCAACGCCGCCCAGGAACAGGCGCAGCGGCAGGCCGGCAAGAAACATGGTGACGACCGCGCCGAAGCTGATCGCCAGCCCGGTGCCCAGGTCCGGCTGGAGCATGACGAGGCCGGCCGGGATGCCCAGCAGCACCGCCGCCGGCGCCACCGCGCGCCAGCCGCGCGTTTCGCCCACCGGCAGCACGCTGTAGAACCAGGCCAGCACCAGCACGATACCCGGTTTCATCAGTTCCGACGGCTGGAGCGTCATGAAGCCCAGATTCAGCCAGCGCTGGCTGCCGCCGCCGATCCCGCCGATCAGTTCCACCAGCACCAGCAGCACGCACAGGCCGGCATAGATCGGCAAGGCGGCGCGTTTGAACCAGTCCTGCGGCACCCGCGCGATCAGCATGGCGAGCGCCAGGAACACGCAGAAGCGCAGCACGTGGGTCAGTGCCCAGGGCTGGAGATGCCCACCTGCCGCCGAATAGAGCACGAAGCCGCCGAACACGACCAGCATCGCCAGCGGCAGCAGCACGCGCCAGGGCTGGCGGGCGATGGCGGCGGGAACATAGGCGCGGGGCATCGGCGGGGCCTCTATTGCGCGCCGGACGTGGCGGGAGTGGCGGGTGCCGGAGCGGTGCCCGGTGCAGGCCGCGGCGATGCGCCCGGCGCCGGCGTGCCCGGTTCGGGCGTCGTCGGCTCGGGCGGAGGCGGCGCGGCGTCGGTCTGCGCGGCGGTCGGTTCGGGCACCGGCTTGTTTTCGGCCGCGACTTCCTGCGCCACTTGCGCGTCGTCCGCCGCCTTGGGCGCGGAAGCGCCGTATTGCGCGGCATAGGCGTCGTACCGGGCCGCCATGCGCTGTTGCACGTTGCCGCCCCACTGCTTTTCGAAGCCTTCGAGCACTTCCAGCGCCTTGCCCGGATCGAACAGGAACGTCATCACGTCGCGCGCGATGGGATAGGCCGCGCCCGATCCGCCGCCGTGCTCTATGGCGACGGCGCAGGCATAGCGCGGCTTGTCGAACGGGGCGAAGCAGATGAAATGGCCGTGGTCACGGTGCTTCCACAGCCCGCCCTTGCCGTTGCCGATGTTGAGGCCGACGACTTGTGCCGTGCCGGTCTTGCCCGCCATCTGCACGTTGGGAATGGGCAGGCGCGCCTTGCCGGCGGTGCCACGCCCGTTGACGACTTCGTTCATCGCCGCGTGGATGTAATCGAGGTGTTCCTGCTTGAAGCCCATGGACTTGGGTTGAGGCGCGTGCCGGTCGAGCAGCAGGCGCGGCATGAGTTCGAGGCCGGAGGCGATGCGCGAGGCCATGACCGCCTGCTGCAGCGGGTTCACCAGCATGTACCCCTGCCCGATGGTGGCGTTCACCGTGTCATAGATCGCCCAGGGCTGCTTGTACTTGCGCAGCTTCCACGCGGGATCGGGCACCGTGCCATAGGATTGCCCGGCGACGGGCAGCGGAAATTCCTGCCCCAGCCCCAGCCGCTTCGCCATCGCCGCGATCACGTCCATGCCCATCTGTTGCGCGAAGTGATAGAAATACACGTCGCACGACTGGTAGATGCCCTTGGCCATGTTGGTAGCGCCGTGGCCCCGGTGGTTCCAGCAGTGGAACACGCGGTTGCCCACGCGCAGGCCACCGGCGCAGTTGACCGAGGCATTGGGATCGAGCCCCGCTTCGAGGAACGACAGCGCGACCATCGGCTTCACGGTCGAGCCCGGCGGATAAAGCCCGCGCAGAACCTTGTTGCGCAAGGGCACATGGTCGTCGTCCGATAGCATCTTCCATTCGATGCGCCCGATGCCGTCGGAGAAGCTGTTGGGATCGAAGCTGGGCATCGAGGCCATGGCCAGCACATCGCCGGTCAGGCAGTCGATCACCACGACCGACCCGGATTCCAGACCGATGCGGCGCGAGGCATAGTCCTGCAACGGGCCGTTGATAGTGAGCTGGATCGGCTTGCCCGGCACGTCCTCGCGCGTGCCCAGATCGCGCACCACGCGCCCGCTGGCGGTCGCTTCCACCCGCCGCGCGCCCGGCACGCCGCGCAGGCGCGTCTCGAAATACTTTTCCAGCGCGTCCTTGCCGATCTTGAAGCCCGGCGTGATCAGCAGCGGATTGCGTTCGCGTTCGTAGTCCTCGGCCGAAGCCGGGCCGACATAGCCGACCAGGTGCCCCACGGTCGCGCCCGTGGGGTAGAAGCGCGAATAGCCGCGCTGCGGCACCACGCCCGGCAGTTCGGGCAGGCGCACGCTGACGGCGGCGAATTTGTCCCAGTTGAGATTGGCGGCGACTTCGACCGGCTGGAACCCGCGCGATTTGTCCAGCTTGTCGTGGATGTCGCCCACCTTGTCGGGCGAAAGGTCGAGCAGCGAGGCGAGCGTGGCCAGCGTCTTGTCCGCGTCCACGACCCGGTCGGGAATCAGGTCGACGCGGAAGTCGGCGCGGTTCGATGCCAGCGCCGCGCCGTTGCGATCGAGAATCCAGCCGCGCCGCGGCGGAATCAGCGTCAGGTTGACGCGGTTGCTCTCCGACGCCGCCTTGTACTTCTCGTTCTGCATGATCGAGAGGTAGCCGAGCCGCACGGCCAGCAGCATGCCGATGCCGCCCATGGCGGATCCCAGCACGAAGGTGCGGCGGTTGAAGGTGTCAGTCAGCCGGGCCGAGCTCATCGGCAGTTGCTGTCGCGCCACGCTCAGATTCTCCGCAGCGGCAGCAGGCGCACGCGGTCAAGCAGGGCGACGAACCGGGTAACGACGGGGAACAGGAACACGCTCAGCAGCAATTGCGGGCCGATCGAAAGCGGCAGCGGATAGCCGGCGGCGAAGCCCGCGAAACTGGCGGCAAGAAACAGATAGCCGGCCAGCAGCGCGCTGCCCGCGAGCCAGTCCTGCAGGAAGCCCCGCCAGAGGAACCGTTCGTCGATCACTTCCATCGCCAGCATGGTCAGCGACCACAGGATTATCGCGCTGCCGAACGGCTGTCCGCTGAACAGATCGTCGATGGCGCCCAGCGGCAGGCCGACCCACACCGGCAACATGCCGGGCCGCAGCATGCGCCAGGCCAGCAGCATCATGTAGGAGAACGGCGGGAGCAGGGGCGCGGAAGCGATCACAGGCGAAAAGGTCGCCATCGAGGCCAGGATGATCGATGCCCACGGAATGCCCAGCGCAAGAACCGGCGATGGCGCGCGGTTGATGCGGTTGCGAACGATGTCCTCGGCGCGGGCGGGAAAGCGGGGCAGCATCATTCCGGCTTACTGGTCGCCCGGATCGCGCGGCGGGCCGGCCGCTTTCTCGCTTTCGCTCAGCGCGGCCTGGGCCGCCGGTTGAAAGCTTGGGAACACCAGCACGTAGTCCACGTCCGCGGGATCGCTGGCCAGGTGGCCGACGGCGCCGTCATGATGCGGATCGGTGGCGATCGCGACCGGAATGTTGGGCGGATAGAGGCCGCCCGATCCGGAGGTCACGAAAACGTCGCCCTTGTGGACGGGGTTTACGCCCGAATTGATCAGGCGGATTTCGATCCGGCCGTTGGCGGCCCCCTGCACGAAAGCCGGCAGGCCATCGGTGGCGCGGCGCACGGGCACGACGTTGTCCGGGTCTGTCACGAGCAGAACGCGCGCCGTATCGCGCCCGGTTTCGACAATCCGGCCGATCAGTCCGGTGGAAGATCGCACGGGCATCCCGGGGCGCAGCCCGGTCGAGGAGCCGATCGACAGCACGGCGAAGCGCCGTGCGCTGGCCGCGGTGGAGCCGATAAGGCGGCCGGCGGCAATCGGCCGCACCTGGGGATCGACGATGCCGAGCAGCGCTTTCAGACGCGCGTTTTCGGTTTGCACCGCGCGCATAGTCACCGCGTCGGCGCGCGCGGCTTCCACCTCGCGCCGCAGCGCGGCGTTCTGCCTTCCGGCGTTGAAATAGGCACCGACGGCGGCAAACACGCCCTGGCCGGTGGCGCGGGATTCGGCGCTAGCCTGCCCGATCGGCCGCGCTATCTCGCTCGCGCCTGATCGCGCAAAGGCAAACGCCTCGGGGTTGAACAACGATACGATGAGCAGCACGGCGCCGACCACGACGCCAAGAATGGCGACGACGTAGCCTGTGAAGATCCCGTACTGCGCCCTGCGCGAAAAGCCCGGGCGCCGGTCCTGTGACCGCGCCATGTCCGTTATTCCCTACCGTTCCCGCCGCTGTCCGCCGGCCGGTGCCGGCTTGCTTCCATGCAGCAACGGGATGAACCTGCCATTACGCGGTCATCAGCACGCCGCGATAGATCGGATCTTCCATCGCGCGACCGGTGCCCAGCGCCACGCAGGACAGCGGGTCTTCGGCGACGCTCACCGGCAGGCCGGTTTCCTCGCGCAGATGCTCGTCCAGCCCGCGGATCAGCGCGCCGCCGCCGGTCAGTACGATGCCCTGATCGACGATGTCCGCTGCGAGTTCCGGCGCGGTGTTTTCCAGCGCGATGCGCACGCCTTCGACGATCGCGCCAATCGGTTCGGACAGCGCTTCGGCCACGTTGGCCTGGGTGATCGTGATTTCCTTGGGCACACCGTTGACGAGATCGCGGCCCTTGATGTGGATCGTTTCGCCCACGCCGTCGGCCGGGATCGTGGCGATGCCGTAATCCTTCTTGATCCGTTCGGCCGTGGCTTCACCGATCAACAGGTTGTGGTGGCGGCGGACATAGCTGACGATGGCTTCGTCCATCTTGTCGCCACCCACGCGCACGCTGGTCGTATAGGCAAGGCCACGCAGCGACAGCACGGCGACTTCCGTGGTGCCGCCGCCGATATCGACCACCATCGAACCGACCGGCTCGGTCACTGGCATGTCCGCGCCGATCGCGGCCGCCATCGGTTCCAGGATCAGGAACACCTGGCTGGCGCCGGCGTTCGAAGCGGCATCGCGAATCGCGCGGCGTTCGACCGAGGTCGAGCCCGAAGGCACGCAGATCACGATTTCCGGATAGCGCAGCAGGCTCTTCTTGCCGTGCACCTTCTGGATGAAGTGCTTGATCATGGCTTCGGCCACTTCGATGTCTGCGATCACGCCATCGCGCATCGGACGGATCGCCTCGATGTTGTCCGGCGTCTTGCCCATCATCATCTTCGCGTCATCGCCGACGGCCTTCACCTTCTTGACGCCGTTGATCGTCTCGATCGCGACGACGGAAGGCTCGTTCAGCACGATCCCGCGATCCTGTACGTAGACCAGCGTATTCGCCGTTCCGAGGTCGATCGCGATGTTCTGGGAACCGAACTTGAAGAATCGGGAAAGCATCGAAGCCATCAGGAAATCCGTATGAATCTGCGGGTTGGAACGCGGGCACGCGCCAACCCCAACCAAATGAGTGCCCGGGAAGCCCGGCTCATTAGCGCATGATTTGCGCAAAACCCATAGGTTTATGCTGCGTTTGCGGGATAACTTCTCCACTTGGCTCGAAAAAGCGCGGGTCCATCGCTAGTAATGTCTGGGCGTGCCGGAATCCCGACGCTGGCACGGCCCTGAACAAAGCTTTGACGATGCCCACGATCCGCCGCCTTCCCGATACTCTGGTCAACCGCATCGCCGCTGGCGAAGTGGTGGAACGGCCGGCCAGCGCGCTCAAGGAACTGGTCGAAAACGCCATCGATGCGGGCGCCACGCAAGTCCATGTCCGGCTGGGCGAGGGCGGGCTTTCGCTGATCGAGGTGACGGACGATGGCTGCGGGATGCGCGCGGACGAGATTGCGCTGGCGCTGGAGCGCCACGCCACGTCCAAGCTGCCCGACGAATCGATCGAACTGGTCGAAACGCTGGGCTTCCGGGGAGAGGCGCTGCCTTCCATCGCCAGCGTCGCGCGCGTCACCATCGAGAGCCGCGCGCGAGAGACCGGCGAGGCGTGGAAACGCGTGGTCGATCATGGGGCGCTGGTGTCCGATGGCCCTGCCGCGCTGCCGCCCGGAACGCGCGTGCGGGTGGAAGACCTGTTCGGCAAGATTCCGGCGCGGCGCAAGTTCCTGCGCTCGGCACGGGCGGAATGGGCGGCTTCGCTCGATGTCGTGCGCCGGCTGGCCATGGCACGCCCGGAAGTGGGCTTCACGCTGGAGCACGACGGTCGCCGCGCGCTGCAGGTGCAGCCGGGCGATTCGCTCGAAGCGCGCGTCGCGCAGCTCGTCGCGCGCGAGCTGGCTGGCAACGCGGTGACGGTCGATCTGGTGCGCGGTGATTTCCACCTGACCGGCGTGGCCGGCCTGCCGACGTACAACCGCGGCGTGGCCGACCACCAGTACCTGTTCGTCAACGGCCGCCCGGTGAAGGACCGGCTGCTGATTGGCGCGGTGCGCGGCGCCTATGCCGACATGCTGGCGCGCGACCGGCACGCGGTGCTGGCGCTGTTTCTCGCCGTGCCGCCGACCGAGGTGGACGTGAACGTTCACCCGGCAAAGACCGAGGTGCGTTTTCGCGATCCCGCGCTGGTGCGGGGGATGGTCGTGACCGGCCTGCGCACAGCGCTGGCAAGCGGGGACCAGCGCTCCGCGCAGGCCCCTTCCGAAACCGCGATGCGTGCCTGGCAGGCTGAACCGATTGCCGCGCTCCCGGGGGCGCCACCAGGGCCGGGGCCGCTGTTTCCCGCACCGGCCGAACGGCAAGGCAGCATCTTCGCCTCCCCGGCATGGCGGCCGGAACCGCGGGTCAGCGATGCAGGGCAGGCGTGGCGCGGGTACGAGGCCGCGGTGATGGCCCCGCCTGTGGCCCGCGCCGAAGCTGCCGAGGATGCCGTGCCGGAGCCGGTAGAGCACCCGCTGGGTGTGGCCCGCGGGCAGGTGGCCAACACCTATATCGTGGCGGAGGCGGCCGACGGCCTCGTGATCGTGGACCAGCACGCCGCGCACGAGCGGCTGGTGCTGGAGCGCCTGCGCGCGGCCGGAGCGGGAGAGGGGAGTGCTCCTAGTCAGGCGCTGCTGATCCCGGAAGTGGTGGAGCTTGAGGAAACCGATTGCGACCGGCTGGAGGAAGCCGCGCCGAAGCTCGCCGAATATGGCCTCGCGCTCGAACGCTTCGGTCCAGGTGCCGTGCTGGTCCGCGCGGTGCCGGCGGCGCTCGCCAAGGGCAATCCCGAAGCGCTGGTGCGCGACGTGGCCGACGATCTGGCCCAGAACGGAGATGCGCTGCTGCTGGGCGAACGGCTCGACCTCGTGCTGGCGACGATGGCCTGCCATGGCTCGGTCCGCGCTGGGCGTGCCCTTTCCGTCGCCGAAATGAACGCATTGTTACGCGAAATGGAAGTGACGCCGCGCTCCGGCCAGTGCAATCATGGGCGGCCGACGTGGGTGAAGCTTGCCCATGGCGATATCGAGAAACTGTTCGGGAGAAAGTGATGCGCGGGATCGTTGCCGGAGCGGCAGTGCTCGTTCTGCTGGCTGCCTGCTCCAGCCAGACGCCGGCGGAAAAGGCGGCCGAGGATGCGCGGGCCGTTGCCCAGGTGGAAGCCGCTCAGCGCAACGGGCAGCCGCCGGTCAAGCCGATCGATCCGCAGCCGATCATGTTCTTCGACATCCGCGACGGCAAGCTGACCGGCACCGGTTGCAACTTCGTGGCCGATGGCGGCGGCATGGGCGCGATCCTGTTGGCGCAGGGCGAACGCGGGGTGATGAAGCTCGACGGCAAGCTCGTGATCTTCGCGTCCGATAAGGGCAGCACGCAATTGCCGCAGGGCGCCTGGTCGCGCTATTCGAGCAAGGAATATGCGCTCACGCTGACCCGCATCGACGATGGCAAGGCGGTGAAGAACGGCCTCGTCGATCTGTTCAGCGGGCAAGTGGTGGTGACCGATCCGTTCGACCGCGTGGTTTACAAGGCGCGGGGCAACGTGCAGTGCAAGCCGATGTAACAACATCGGCCGCTCCGGTGGGCGCTTAGTCGGTCGATGCGGTTTCCGGATCGCGCACGCGGATCAACCCGATCGACGTGAAGCTCATCACCAGATCGTCGTTCTGGTTGAACACGCGCAGGGTGGATCGGAAGCTGCCCATTTCCGGGCGCGAGCGGCTGCGCTTCTTATCGAGCAACTGGGTTTCGCAGCGCAGCGTGTCGCCGGGATAGACCGGCTTGTGCCAGCGCAGCTCGTCCACGCCGGGCGACCCCAGCCCCGCCTGCTGGCGCGCCTTCAGGTTTTCCACCACCATCGCCATCACCATGGCGCAAGTGTGCCAGCCACTGGCCGAGAGGCGGCCGAAATGGGTCTGCGCCGCCGCCTCGTCTTCGAGATGGAACGGCTGCGGATCATAGCGCGAGGCGAAGCCGATCACTTCCTCGCGC
Organism: Novosphingobium sp. EMRT-2; assembly: GCF_005145025.1. Taxonomy (NCBI): domain Bacteria; kingdom Pseudomonadati; phylum Pseudomonadota; class Alphaproteobacteria; order Sphingomonadales; family Sphingomonadaceae; genus Novosphingobium; species Novosphingobium sp. EMRT-2. Next base: position 3,580,158 of record NZ_CP039695.1, read on the forward strand.
GTGACCTGGTAGTGGCCGAAACGGTCGACGGTGCCAGGCTCGAGGTCTTCGAAGTATTGCATGGGCACGCTTTCGCCCGCACCGGCAGTCCTGTCAATCGATCGGTTAACCGGCGCGCAGCCTCACACGTTGAACTTGAAGTGCATCACGTCGCCGTCGTGCACCACGTATTCCTTGCCTTCCTGGCGCAGCTTGCCGGCTTCCTTGGCGCCGTTCTCGCCGCCCAGCGCGACATAGTCGGCATAGGCGATGGTTTCGGCGCGGATGAAGCCGCGCTGCATGTCGGAGTGGATCTCGCCCGCCGCGTCGGGGGCCTTGGCGCCCTGATGGACGGTCCAGGCGCGCGCTTCCTTGGGGCCTACGGTGAAGAAGGTGATGAGGTGCAGCAGATCGTAGCCGGCGCGGATCACACGGGCGAGGCCGGTTTCGTGCAGGCCCATTTCCTCCAGGAACACCAGCCGTTCGTCCTGCTCCATGCCGACCAGTTCGGCCTCGATCGCGGCGGAGACGATCACCGCGTTCGCGCCTTCGGCCTTCGCCTTCTCGAACACGCGGGCCGAGAAAGCATTGCCTTCGGCCGCCGCGCTTTCCTCGACGTTGCACACGTAGAGCACCGGCTTGGCGGTCAGCAACTGCGCCTGCCGGAACACGCGGGCTTCTTCCTCGTCCTTCGGCTTGGTCAGGCGCGCGGGCTTGCCTTCGCTCAGCAGGTCGAGCGCCTGGCCCAGCACCGAGGCCACGAGCTTCGCTTCCTTGTCGCCCTGCGCCGCTTTCTTCTGCGCGGCGGGAACGCGCTTTTCCAGGCTTTCGAGGTCCGACAGCATCAGTTCGGTCTCGACGGTATCGGCGTCCGAGATCGGATCGACCTTGTTGTCGACATGCTGGATGTCGTCGTTCTCGAAGCAGCGCAGCACGTGGACGATGGCGTCCACCTCGCGGATGTTGCCCAGGAACTGGTTGCCCAGTCCTTCGCCCTTGGACGCGCCGCGCACCAGCCCGGCGATGTCCACGAAGCCCAGTTGTGTGGGAATGATCTTCTGGCTTCCGGCGATCTTGGCCAGTTCATCCAGCCGGGGATCGGGCACGCCCACGTTGCCCACGTTCGGCTCGATCGTGCAGAACGGATAGTTCGCCGCCTGCGCCGCCTGCGTCTCGGTCAGCGCGTTGAACAGCGTCGACTTGCCGACGTTTGGCAGACCGACGATCCCGCAACGAAAACCCATTTGATGCTCCACAAGTGATCTGGATGCGGCCCGCGCGGCTCTTGCGCCCAAGCCTTTCGCGCGGCCCATAGCGGGGGCGGGACGGTTTGGCCAGTTTCACCAAAATTTCAGGCGTTCGTGTCATCACGCGGGCATGAAGAAAGCGCTGATACTGCCCGCCCTGCTTGTCCTTGCCGCCTGCGGTTCGGAAACGCCGCAACAGCATCTGGACCGCGCGCAAGCCGCCTTCAAGGCGGAGGACTATCGCACGGCCCGCAAGGAACTGGGCGAGGCGGTTTCGGCCGCGCCCGAGGATGCCCGGATTCTCGATCTGCTGGCGCGGGTGCAATTGCGCCTGGGCGACGGCGAAGGCGCGCAGGCCACGCTGGCGCGCCTCGAAGCGGCGGGTGCCAAGGGGCCTGAGATCGCGCGGATGAAGGCGGACGCTGCCTTGCTGCGCGGGCAGACCAACGAAGCGCTTTCACTGCTGGCCAACGACGGTCATCCCGAGGCGTGGCGCATTCGGGCTTCGGCTCTGCTCGCGAACAGGGACGAGGCCGGCGCGCTCGAAGCCTACCGCAAGGGCCTTGCCGCCGGCGGGGATGCACGGCTGGTGCGCGATTATGCCCGGTTCCTGCTGGATTCGCAGGATATCGCGGGGGCCGAAGCGCAACTGGCTGATCTGCGCCGTCGTAGCCCCGATGCGCTCGATACGCTGATGCTGGCGGGCGATATCGATGCGCAGGCGAACCGTTGGGGCGGCGCTCTGGCCGCGTACAAGCGGGCGCAGTCGCTTTATCCCACGCGGCCCGAGCCTTTGCTCGCGCAGGCGGATGCGGCCGATCAGCAGGGCAAGCTGGACGAGGCCGAAGCATTGGTTGCGCGCGCCAACGATGTCGCGCCCGAAAGTGGCGACGTGCTGCGGATGCGCATTCAGATCGCGGCCGAAAGGGGCGATTGGGAAAAAGTGCGCAGCACGCTCGCCCCGCGCGAAAGCAGCCTGGAGCCGCGCTCGCCGGAAGGGCTGGCCTATGCCGAAGCGCTGCTTCGCCTCGGGCGGGCCGAGCAGGCGCGTGCGATCTACGCCAAGGCCCTGCTGCTTTCCCCGCAAAATCCGTTCGCACGACTGATGCTGGCGGAAGCCCAACTGGCGACCGGTGATGCGGCGACGGCCTATGCCACGGTCAAGCCGCTGGCGGACAGCGCCATGGCCGGGCCGCGCGAACTGGAGCTTGCGGAAAAGGCGGCGCGGGCGGCCGGCAATCCGGCGGCCGATACGCTCAAGGCGCGCCTGCAATCCGGGGACCTGCGCCGCACGCAGCAACTGGCTGCCACCGGGCAAGCGGCGATGGCGCGGGGAGACTGGGATGCGGCGATTGCCGCCTACCAGCAAGTTTCCGGCTACCAAGCCGATGCGGAGGTGTTGAAGCGGCTGGCGTTCGCGGCCTCGCAGGCCGGGCGCAACGCGGACGCGATCGGGTTCGCGGACAAGGCGCTGGCCTTGCAACCCTCCAACGCGGACATGATCCACTTGGCGGGGCTGGTGCGGTTCAGGGCCGGGACGGACCGCGACAAGGCGGTGACCTATCTCGAACAGGCGCTACGGGCCGATCCGGCCAATCGCCTGTTCCGGAACGATCTGGCCCGCGCGAAGGCAGGCTGACCGGAACAGGCCTGGCAATCGGTTATTCGATCAGGCCTTGCGGCGCTGGCGGCGCGCGAAGCCCAGGCCGATCAGGCCCATCGCCATCATGCCCAGCATGCCGGGTTCGGGAACCGCCGTGCCGCCGGACGAGGTGCTGCCACCGCCCGAGGACGTGCTGCCGCCAGTGGAGGTCGAAGACGTCGAGGTGCTGCCGCCCGACGAGGTCGAGGACGTCGAGGTGCTGCCGCCGGACGACGTGCTGCCGCCGCTGGTGGACGACGTCGACGAGGACGACGACGACCCGCCGCACGACTTGGAACCGCCGCTGTGGCCGCAATTGCAATAGTGCGTGTGACCGAACAGGCCGAACGTCGCGTGCGCCGGTGTGGCGAACGTAGCAGAGGTCGCCAGCGCGGCGAGAAGGACGGTGGAACGCTTCATGGTTTGGCCCCCTTTGAAAGCGGTACGAATGGTTCACGCCATTCTTCGCAATTGCCGTGCCAAACGGGGATTCCTGCGGGGCATGCTGGTTAACGAAGGTTGCGAAAGGTCCGATCTGTAAATTTGCCCGACAGTTCCGATGGTTAAATCGCGTTAGGAAAGATTACCCCGCCTGCCGGAGCGCCACGTCGTTCATGAAGCGCACGTCCTCGCCCTTGGCCAGCCATTCCGCTTCCGAAGCGATCGCGCCGAGCATGTCGACGAGATCGTCCTGCTCCGCCTTCGCGAAATTGCCGAGAACGTACCCGGTCACGCGGTCCTTGTGGCCGGGGTGGCCGATGCCCAGCCGCACCCGGCGGAAATCGGGGCCGAGATGCTTGTCGATGGAGCGCAGGCCGTTGTGCCCGGCGGTGCCTCCGCCGGTCTTCACCTTCACCTTGAACGGGGCGAGATCGAGCTCGTCGTGGAACACGGTCAGCGCATCGGTATCGAGCTTGTAGAAGCGCAGGGCCTCGCCCGCCGCGCGGCCGCTTTCGTTCATGAAGGTCGCCGGCTTCAGCAGCAGCACTTTCGCCCCGCCGATCCGGCCTTCCTGCACCCAGCCCTGGAACTTCTTCTGAACCGGCCCGAAGGAGTGCACTTCGGCGATGGTATCGAGCGCCATGAAGCCGACATTGTGGCGGTGCAGCGCGTATTGCGGCCCCGGATTGCCCAGCCCGACCCAGACTTGCATGGCGGTGATGCTCCTTCGCTTTGCGCCCGTTTACAACGTTCGGCACATCAGGCCAGACGGCATGTGAAAACAACCGCCAGGCAAAAAAGAACCCCTCCCGCGCGGGGCGGAAGGGGGCTTCTTTCCGGTTCCGCCATCCCTCCTTGACAGGGGGGCGGCGGAAACGCTTGCCTGAGGATCAGGCTTCGGTCTTGGTCGTATCGCCTTCTTCGCTCTTGAGCGAGGAGGGCGCGACGATCGTGGCGATCGTGAAATCGCGATCGGTGATCGCCGTCTTCACGCCGGCCGGCAGCGTTACCGAGCTGATGTGGATCGAATCGCCCACTTCGAAGCCGGTCACGTCGACCACGATGTCATCGGGGATCGAATCCGGCGCGCAGACCAGTTCGAGTTCGTGACGGACCACGTTGAGGACGCCGCCCTTCTTGAGGCCGGGCGACTTTTCCTCGTTGGCGAAGACCACCGGCACGTTCACGTGAACGGCGTGGTCGGCCGAAAGGCGCAGGAAGTCGGCATGCAGCGGACGGTCCGAAACCGGGTGGAACGCTACGTCCTTGGGCAGCGTGCGGACGGTCTTGCCGCCGACGGTGAGTTCGACGATCGAGTTGAAGAAGTGGCCGGTGCCAAGCGCCTTGACCAGTTCCTTTTCCCCGACGTGGATCGCGGCCGGATCCTCGTTGCCGCCATAGATCACGGCGGGGGTGCGGCCTTCGCGACGCAGTGCACGGGAGGCTCCCTTGCCAGCCCGATCGCGCGTCTCGGCCGACAGCGTAAGCGTCTCGCTCATTGTCTGTACCTTCCGAAAATGCTGTGTTGAACACGTTTCCGCCCGCACGCCTCCAGGGATGACCATGCCGGGGAAGCGGCGGCCCTTAGCGGATCGGACGGAAAAAGCAAGCGCTGCCGGGCTTTCTGGCCAGACTTTCTGGCCTGGCCCCATGCACTATTGCACGCGCCGCACTGTCCAGCCGCGCTCGGCCAGCATCCGGGGCAGACTATCGGAGCCCGAAACGTGGGCCGCGCCCACCGCCACGAAGGGATGTGCGCCGGCTTTGAGCATGGCGTCGATCTGTCCGGTCCAGTTGCGGTTGCGCGCGGCCAGTAGCGCTTCGTGAAGGCCCGGATCGGCGAGGAAGCCGGTCTCGCTTTCCCTGGCGATGCCCAGATCGTCGCCGCGCAGCCATAGAGCCAGGATGTCCTGCTCGTCCGCCTTGCCGCTCGATGCTTCCTCGGCCACCTGTTCCAGCAGCACTTTCTGCTCGCGATCGCCCAGCCGGTCGAAGATGCCGAACTGGCTGTCGATGGTTTCCAGGCCCGTGACGAGCTTGCCCTTCGCCATCCGGCGCAGTTCCGGTTCCACGCCGTTGTCCGGGTCCATCCCGTGCTTCTGCCCGGCAATGGCGGAGATCTGGAGCGCTACGGCCCACGATTCCTCATCGCGGAACTGCGCGTCGGTCAGCGACAGGTCCTTGTATACGGCGGCCAGCTTGCCGCGATAGGCGGGGTCGATCCGTTCGGACGGCGGCGGCAGCCCCTGGGTGAACGCCAGCCGGCCCAGCGCCTCGCCCGCGATCTTCGCGTCGAGCGGTTCGCCGATCTCGAACACAAGTCGGTCCGCCGCGCCCAGCGCCTGCGCGATCGCGGGGCGGGTCCAGCGCGTGCCTTCGGGCAGGGCGTGAACGGTGCCGAACAGCCAGCCCCGCGCGCCGCCGGGGCCGGTCACTTCCCACAGCGCCACATGCGATTCCGTGGCCGGGGCAGGGGGCTGCGGCTCGTTGCGGCACGCGCCCAGCAGCAGCCCCGCCGCCAGCGCGATGCCCGCACAGGCCTTCTTCCAGGTCCCGGTCTTCATTCGGTTCATTGCACCCGTTGCGCGGTGAGGCCGAGCGCGGCGAGTTGATCCTGCACGCTGCCCTTGCCGGCGAGATGCCCCGCGCCCACGGCGACGAACACCGTGCCCGGCTTGTCCAGCCGCGCCTTGATCCATTGCGCCCAGTGGCGGTTGCGGCCGACCAGCAGCGTTTCGGTCAGGCGCGGATCGTCCATGTCGGCGTTCATGATCGTCGCCAGCGCCTCGGCATCGCCCTTGCCCCAGGCGGCGATCAGGCTGTCGATCTCCGGCCCGATCTTGTCGTAATCGCGCACCACGTTGCCCAAGTAGGCAAGCTGCGCGTCAGCCGGCAGGGTATCGAACAGGCCAAGCTGATAGTCGATCGTCTCCAACCCCGCGCGCGTCCGCGCCTTGCCACCCGGATAGGCGTTGAGAGTGGCTTCGGCGCCGTCCTTGGGGCTGAGACCCTGGCTGATCATCGGCAGCGAGGAAAGCACCACGGCGGCGTACCATGGCTTGAACCGATCGAAGGCTTGCGCCTGCAATCCCACCCGGCCCAGCAGCGCTTCAAAGGCGGTCCGTTGGGGCGCGTCCATCAACCCGCGCAGCGTCTGGCCTTCGGGCAGGGTCGCGCGCGAAAGTAGCGCCGCCTGCGCCTCGCCGCCCACCGGATCTAGCACTTCGGTCACCAGGTCGTCCGATCCGTCGAGCGCCTGCTTCAGGGGGCCGTTGAGCCAGTCGTAGCCGGGCTTGAGCACGTGGACGGTGCCGAACAGGTAGATCGTGGTATCGCCGTCCGCCACTTTCCACAGCGCCGGATGGACTACCTTCGGAGCGGGCGCGGCGACGGGCGTCGCAGCGGCGACGGGCGCGGCAGGGGCAGGCGCCGCCTGTTCACGGGCCAGCGCCGGCCCGGCGAACAGGCCCGCCAGCGCCAGCGCGGCCAGCGGTTTGGTCAGCCGGCGGAGCGGCGCGGTTCGGAAAAATGCGGTCATCGACATCGCTCCTGCCTACCCCGGCGCGATGAACGAACTATTGCCGCGATGCAATCGCCCGGCAAAATCGCACCGCCCGCCGCACGGCAAAGTTGATTTGCGGGCCTCCATCGGCCAAAGGCGCGGGCCATGGCCGATCATACCCAAGCATCCCCCACGGGGCCGCTCAGCCTGCAGGATATAATCCTGCGCCTTCACGCGTTCTGGAGCGAACAGGGCTGCCTGATCCTCCAGCCTTATGACATGCGCATGGGCGCGGGCACGTTCCATCCCGCCACCACGCTGCGCGCGCTGGGTCCGCAGCCGTGGAACGCCGCGTTCGTGCAGCCCTGCCGCCGGCCCACCGACGGGCGCTATGGCGAGAACCCGAACCGGCTTCAGCACTATTACCAGTACCAGGTGATCCTGAAGCCCAGCCCGGAAAACCTGCAGGAGCTTTACCTCGAAAGTCTGCGCACGATCGGCGTCGATCCGCTGCTGCACGACATCCGCTTCGTGGAGGACGACTGGGAATCGCCGACGCTCGGCGCGTGGGGGCTGGGTTGGGAAGTCTGGTGCGACGGCATGGAAGTCACCCAGTTCACTTATTTCCAGCAGATGGGCGGGTTCGATTGCAAGCCGGTGGCGGGCGAACTGACCTACGGGCTGGAACGCCTGGCGATGTACATCCAGGGCGTCGATAACGTTTACGATCTCGCGTTCAACAATCACGGCGTCTCATATGGCGACGTGTTCCTTGAGAACGAGCGCGAGATGTCGAAGTGGAACTTCGAGGTTGCCGATACCGACAGCCTGTTCGAAGGATTCCGCCGCGCCGAGGAGGAATGCCGCCGCTCGCTCGATGCCGGCGTGCCGATCGCGGCCTACGAACAGGCGATCGAGGCCAGCCACCTGTTCAACCTGCTGCAGGCGCGCGGCGTGATCTCGGTGCAGGAACGCGCCAGCTACATGGGCCGCGTGCGCGACCTCGCGCGGGGATCGTGCGAGGCCTACATGGACAAATTCAAGGACGAATGGGCGCAGGCCTATCCGGGGTGGACGGCATGATGGATGCGTATGACCGCGTCATCCCAGCGCAAGCTGGGATCGCTTTCCCTGGGCCACGAGGCCCCCGCTTTCGCGCGGGCTGCGGAGAAAATCATGACTGAATTTCTCCTTGAACTGCGCTGCGAGGAAATTCCCGCGCGGATGCAGGCCGGCGCGCGCGCCTCGCTGGAAAAGCTGTTCCGCGATCACCTTGCCGTCGCCGGCCTCGCGGTGGGCGACCTTACCATCTGGACCACGCCGCGCCGCCTTGCGCTGATCGCGCGTGGCCTGCCCGCCGCGACCGAGGCGGTGAGCGAGGAAGTGAAGGGGCCGCGCACCTCCGCGCCCGAACAGGCGCTCGAAGGCTTCCTGCGCAAGACCGGACTGACCAAGGACCAGTTGACCGAGCGCGATGGCGTGTGGTTCGCGGTCAGCGAGAAGCCAGGCCGCGCCACCGCCGATGTGCTGGCGGAGGCGATCCCCGCCATCGTCCGCGCGTTTCCATGGCCCAAGAGCCAGCGCTGGGGTGCGGCCTCGCTCTCCACCGAAAGCCTGCGCTGGGTGCGCCCGCTCTCCGCGATCGTGGCGCTGCTCGATGGCGAAGTGGTTGATTGCGAGGTCGGCGGCATTCGCGCCGGCCGGATCACGCGCGGCCACCGCTTCCACGCGCCCGGCGAAATCACCATTGATGGCGTGGACGATTACGCGGCCAAGCTGCGCGAGGCGCATGTGCTGGTCGATCACGCGGAGCGCGAAGGCATCGTGCGCGAACAGGCGCGTGCCGTGGCCAGCGCCGCCGGGCTGACGCTGGTGGAGGATGAAGGGCTGGTGGTGGAAAACGCCGGCCTCACCGAATGGCCGGTGCCACTGTTGGGCCGCTTCGACGCGGAATTTCTTGAGGTTCCGCCAGAAGTCATCCAGCTAACCGCGCGGACCAACCAGAAATATTTCATCTGCCGCGACGCCGATGGAAAGCTCGCCAACGCCTTCGTCTGCACCGCCAACATCGTGCCGAGCGATGGCGGGGCGGAGATCGTTGCCGGCAACCGCAAGGTGCTGGCCGCCCGCCTTTCGGACGCGCGCTTCTTCTGGCAGCAGGACCGCAAGATGCCGCTTTCGGTTCACGCCGAGAAACTGGCGCGGATCACTTTCCACGAAAAGCTTGGCTCCGTCGCCGACAAGGTGGAGCGCGTGGCGAAGCTGGCGCGCTGGCTGGTGGAAGAGGGCATCGTAGGTTCCAATCCTGCCCCCGCAACCATCGTCACCCCAGCGCACGCTGGGGTCTCGGGCGGCGACGCGCAAAGACTCGGGATGCCAGCGTCCGCTGGCATGACGAAAGAGCAACTGGCGGACCAGGCTGAACTCGCCGCGCGGCTGTGCAAGGCCGATCTCGTTACCGAGATGGTCGGGGAATTCCCCGAACTCCAGGGCCTTATGGGCGGATACTACGCCCGCGCCGAAGGCCTGCCCGATGCCGTGGCCGACGCGATCCGCGATCACTACAAGCCGGTCGGGCAGGGCGACGAGGTGCCCACCGCGCCGGTAACGGTGGCCGTGGCGCTGGCGGATAAGCTGGATACGCTGGTTGCGATGTTTTCGGTGGGCGAGGCGCCAACAGGCTCCAAAGATCCGTTTGCTTTAAGGCGAGCTGCTCTCGGGGTGATCAACTTGATTCTCGCTAACTCGCTTAGATTGAGTCTCAAAAACACTCTAAAGATGCCAACTTCCCGAATGGCAGCAGTACCAATCCATTCAACAATGGAATTTACTCGCGATGCTCTCGTTGGAGCACTCCACTTAACCGATAGTGATCCAGAGTCTGTTGCAGAGGTTGTGCGGGCAAAGTTGGTTAATGAGGATAGGAATAGCGTATTCTTTAACCAGATCGTAAAGTTCATTCAGAGAGCATTCGAAGGTTCAAACAAACTCCTCGCCTTCTTCGCCGATCGCCTCAAGGTTCAGCAACGCGAAGCCGGCGTGCGCCACGATCTGATCGATGCCGTGTTCGCGCTCGGCGGCGAGGACGATCTGGTCCGCCTGCTCGCCCGCGTCCATGCGCTGCAGGCGTTCATCGGCACCGAGGACGGCGCGAACCTGCTGGCCGGGTACAAGCGCGCGGCGAACATCCTCAAGAAGGAAGGCTTCTCCGCCGCCGACATCATCCCGCCCGATGGCGAGGAAGACCCGCTGGTGATGGTGGACGATCCCGCGTTCGAAGGCATCGCCGACCAGATGGCGCATTCGCCCACCATGCTGGCCTACACGCCCGAGCCGGCCGAACAGGCGCTGATCGAGGCGCTGGCCGTTGCTAGCCCACGCGCCGAAGCCGCTGTCGCGGCGGAGGATTTCACGGGCGCGATGGCGGCTCTTGCCACGCTGCGCGCGCCGATCGATTCCTTCTTCGAGACCGTTACCGTCAACGATGCGGATGCGAACAAGCGCGCGAATCGCTTGGGTTTGCTTGACCGTTTCCGTGCTGCGGTGCACAAGGTCGCCGATTTCGGGCGCATTGAAGGATAAGGGGCGGGGGCGCCGGTTCGTCCCCCCGCGAGCAACGACAACGATAAATCCAGCTTCGTCAACTTCGTCAGGGAACGGCTTTTTACGATGAGCGCATACGTATTCCACTTCGGCGGTGGTGCCCGCAGCGACGATCCCCGTTCGCGCGACAAGACGATCACCGGCGGCAAGGGCGCCAATCTGGCGGAGATGGCGGGCATCGGCCTGCCGGTGCCGCCTGGCTTCACCATCAGCACCGAAGTCTGCGCGTTCTACAACGAAGCCGGCAAGACCTTTGACGAGGATATCAAGGCCGGCGTGGCCGCCGGCGTCGCGCATATCGAGGCGGCGACGGGCCGCGTGTTCGGCGATCCTGCCAACCCGCTGCTCGTCTCGGTCCGTTCGGGCGCGCGCGTTTCGATGCCGGGCATGATGGACACCGTGCTCAACCTGGGCCTCAACGATGCCACGGTCGAAGGGCTGGCGGCGGGATCGGGCGACGCCCGTTTCGCCTGGGACAGCTACCGCCGGTTCATCCAGATGTATTCCGACGTGGTGATGGGCCTCGACCATCACCGGTTCGAGGATGCGCTGGAAATCGCCAAGGAAGACAACGGCTTCTACGCCGATGTCGAGATGGGCGCCGAACACTGGCAAGGCCTGGTCAAGGAATACAAGGCGATCGTCGAGGAAGAACTCGGCCGCCCGTTCCCGCAGGACGTGCACGAACAGCTGTGGGGCGCGGTGGGCGCGGTGTTCGATTCCTGGGAATCGGATCGCGCCAAGGTCTATCGCCGCCTGAACGACATCCCTCAAGGCTGGGGCACCGCCGTCAACGTACAGGCGATGGTCTTCGGCAACATGGGCGATACCTCGGCCACGGGCGTGGCCTTCACCCGCGATCCGGCGACCGGCGAGAAGGCCTATTACGGCGAATGGCTGGTCAACGCGCAGGGCGAGGACGTCGTCGCCGGCATCCGCACGCCGCAGTACCTGACCCGGCGCGCGCGCGAGGCGGCGGGGGCCAAGCCGCTGTCGATGGAAGAGGCGATGCCGCAGGCCTACGGCGAACTCGCCGCTGTCTTTGAACTGCTCGAAAAGCACTACAAGGACATGCAGGACATCGAGTTCACCGTCGAAAAGAACAAGCTGTGGATGCTCCAGACCCGTTCGGGCAAGCGCACCGCCAAGGCTGCGCTGAAGATGGCGGTCGACATGGTGGGCGAAGGGCTGATCGACGAGGCCACCGCCATCCGCCGCATCGATCCCATGGCGCTGGACCAGTTGCTGCACCCCACGCTCGATCCCAAGGCGCCGCGCGACGTGCTGACGCGCGGGTTGCCGGCCAGCCCCGGCGCGGCTTCGGGCGCGGTGGTGTTCGACGCCGATACCGCGCAGACGCTGGCCGAACGCGGCGATGCGGTGATCCTCGTGCGCGTGGAAACCAGCCCCGAGGACATTCACGGGATGCACGCGGCCAAGGGCATCCTCACCGCGCGCGGCGGCATGACCAGCCACGCCGCCGTGGTGGCGCGCGGCATGGGCCGCCCCTGCGTTTCGGGCGCGTCCGCCCTGTCGATCGACATGGCCACGCGCACCGCGAAGATCGGCAACCGCGACATTCGCGAGGGCGATGTCATCACGCTCGACGGATCGAACGGCGATGTCATGGCGGGCAAGGTGCCCACCGTTGAGCCCGAGCTCGTCGGCGATTTCGGCACGCTGATGGCCTGGGCGGACAAGCACCGCCGCATGAAGGTGCGCACCAACGCCGAAACGCCGCTCGATTGCCAGGTCGCGCGCCAGTTCGGCGCGGAAGGCATCGGCCTGTGCCGCACCGAGCACATGTTCTTCGACGCCGGCCGCATCTCGGCCGTGCGCCAGATGATCCTGGCCGAGGACGAAGCCGGCCGCCGCGCCGCGCTGGCCAAGCTGCTGCCGGAACAGCGCGCTGATTTCACCTCGATCTTCGAGGTGATGGCCGGCCTGCCGGTCACGATCCGCCTGCTCGATCCCCCGCTCCATGAATTCCTGCCCCACGGCGATGCGGAATTCGCCGAACTGGCGGAAGTCACCGGCCTGGGCGTCGATCACCTGAAGCGCCGCGCGGGCGAACTGCACGAGTTCAACCCGATGCTCGGCCACCGTGGCTGCCGCCTTGGCATCACCTTCCCCGAGATCTACGAAATGCAGGCCCGCGCCATTTTCGAGGCCGCCTGCGACGTGGCGGCGAAATCGGGCGAGGCGGTCGTGCCCGAAGTGATGATCCCGTTGGTGGCGACGAGGAAGGAACTCGAAATCCTCAAGGCGCTGGTCGATCGCGTGGCGACGGAGGTGTTCGCCGAAAAGGGCCGCACCCTCGATTACCTGGTCGGCACGATGATCGAACTGCCGCGCGCCGCGCTGATGGCGGGCGAGATCGCGCAAGAGGCCAAGTTCTTCTCGTTCGGCACCAACGACCTGACCCAGACGACGCTGGGCGTCAGCCGCGACGACGCCGCGCGCTTCCTCAACCCCTATGTCGATCAGGGCATCTATCCGCGCGATCCGTTCGTCAGCCTCGACATCGAGGGCGTGGGCCAGCTGGTCGAACTGGCGGCGGAACGCGGGCGCAAGACCCGGCCCGACATCAAGCTGGGCATCTGCGGTGAACACGGTGGCGATCCGGGCTCGATCGCGTTCTGCGAGAAGACCGGCCTCGATTACGTGTCCGCCAGCCCCTATCGCGTACCGATCGCGCGGCTGGCGGCGGCGCAGGCCGCGCGGGGATAAAGACAACGAACCAGCTTATCGCACCGTCGTCCCAGCGCAGGCTGGGACCTCGGGCGACTGGGCTCAACCTGTCATAGGTCCTCTGCAACCTCTCGAGGTCCCAGCTTGCGCTGGGACGACGGACGCATTTTTCCGGTGTTTAGGTCCGCCATCCGCTGAGCGTCAGGATTTCGAACGTCTCGGTCACGCGGCCGTCCGCGTCGGCGCTCCCGGCGAAAGCGGCCCGCGCCCTTGCCAGCGCCGCCTTGCCCAATGGCGGGCCGGAGCGGGCGAGGCAGTTGCCAAGGCCCTGCGCCCGCACGTCGCCCACCAGCCGTTCCAGGCTGCCGAAGCGCACGGGTAGCGAGCGGCTGTCGATCACCGGGGCGGCAAAGCCGCAGCGCTGGAGGAGCTGCCCCCCGGCGCGCACGTTCACTTGCGGATGGATGCGCGGGGCGGGGCGGTCGCCGTCCGCCGCCAGCATGATCGCGCGCAGGGCAGGGAGGCTGCCCGCGCCGCTGAAGCTCATGATCGCGAGGCCATCGGGCGCTAGCGCCCGGCGCAGGTGCAGCAGCGCGCCGGGCAGGTCGTTTACGGTATCGAGCGTGCCGAGGCTGGCGACGAGGTCGAAGCCTTCGCCCGCCGGGATGGGGCTTTCCTCGTCGATTGGCCTTTCGCCGGGGCCGGGGACGGGATCGGCGCGGGTGACGGCGCAGCCCTGCGCGGCCAGTGCTGTGGCGAGCGTGCCGGTCCAGTCGCCGATCACCAGCGCGCGGGCGGGTGCGTGGCGCAGGAACGACAGGCGGTCGAGCACGTCCTCCACCATGTCATCCATGATATAGCGCGCCGCGTCGGGGCGCTGCTGCAGCCGGCGCATCCGCGCGCGGAGCGCGGCGCGGCGGGCGGGCGAGAAGATGGTCGGCGGTGACGCGGGCGGGGAGGGAGCGGGGGGAAGCGCGGAAGCCATGCGCGGCTGCCTGCCCGTTCGGGATGCTCTTGCCAAGCCCCCGTTCCAGACGGACAACACGGTTCATGCTCCGGTCCGCTTCCCTTGCCGCCATGACGGCCCCGGTGATCGACCTGGTCTTTCCGCCGCGCTGCCCGCTGTGCGGCGATCCGCTGGCGCGGCAGGGAGGGCTATGCGTCGCCTGCTGGGGCAAGCTCGCCATTCCGGGCGAGCCGGCGTGCACGCTCTGCCAGAGGCCGCTGGGCGAGGATCACGGTGACGAAGAGCACCTCGTCTGCGCGCCCTGCCTCGCCAGTCCGCCGAAGCACGCGGGGATCACGGCGGCGACGCTCTACAACGATGCCGCGCGCGATCTGGTGCTGGCGTTCAAGCACGGGCGCCGCGTCGGCCTTGCCGGCTTGCTCGCGCAGTTGATCGTGCCACGGTTGCCGGATTTGGAGGGGCCGTGGCTGGTCGTGCCCGTGCCACTCCATCGCTGGCGGTTGTGGCGGCGCGGGTTCAACCAGTCCGCGCTGCTGGCGGCGCGGATAGCGCGGGCGAGGGGGCAGGCGCTTGCCGTCGATGCCCTGGTCCGCGTTCGGCAGACCCCGTCGTTGGGGGGATTGAACCGCCGCGCGCGGGCAATGGCGCTTTCGGGCGCGATTGTGGCTTCGCCGCGCTGGGCAAGCCGTTTGAAGGGCGCGAACGTGCTGCTGGTTGATGACGTCATGACGAGCGGCGCGACGACGGACGCCTGCCTGCGTGCGTTGCGAAAGGCGGGTGTGGGCCAGGTTCGTATAGCCTGCTTCGCGCGGGTGCTGGACGAAGCGCTGGATGCAGCCGGCCGATCGGGACCAGTCCCGGACGGCACGGCGGCCGGGGCATAAAAGAAACGCCCGGAATCTCGCGATTCCGGGCGTCCTCGTGACGAATTTGGAAGCGTTACAGCGACAGCCCCCTGTTGCCGCTTCGCCCTAAGTCCCTCATCAACGGGCTCTGATACCGATCCAGCCTCCGCTGTCTCCGGTACCTGAAGCCGCCCCTCTTTTTCCCTGAACTTTGGCGCTTTTGCGCCGCCTTTCGGCGGTCCAGACTGCGGTTCCCTCAAACCGCGCATTCTTCATCCGCGATTGGCCGCCCCGACGGAAGTCCATTGTTGCGTTTGGATGGATTTTGCCACCCATCTGTGGTTATCCTGCAACAAATCCCCATTTGACACGGGTTGCAGAGAAAGGTCCTTACTATTCCACAGTCCGATTCCTCCGCATTGCGCGAACAGGGCCGGGTGTTCATGCCCCGGTTCGATGCCGCCGGACTGGTCACGGCGGTGGCGGTAGATCATCGCACCGGCGAGTTGCTGATGCTGGCGCATATGGACGCCGAGGCGATCGCGAAGACGCGCGAGACGGGATTCGCCCATTTCCATTCCCGGTCGCGCGGGCGCCTGTGGATGAAGGGTGAAAGCTCCGGCCATACGCTCAAGGTCATCGAGATCCGGGTGGATTGCGATCAGGACGCGCTGGAACTGAGAGTCGAGGCAGCGGGGCCAGCCTGCCACACGCTGGCGCGAACCTGTTTCTACCGGCGGGTCGACGATAACGGCGAACTTGTGCGGATCGTGGATTGACGCTTACGTAAAGGGTAGGTAGCTCTGTGTGCATGCCCGCACAGCCCGCCGCCGCGAATCGTGGCCACACCGGCCATCTCGACCATCCCGACGCCAGCGCGCGCGATCAGTACACGATTTCCGATCTCTCCAGCGAGTTCGACGTTACCGCTCGCGCCTTGCGCTTCTATGAAGACGAAGGCCTGATCGCGCCGACGCGGCTCGGCCTGTCGCGCATCTACAGCAAGCGCGACCGGGCGCGGCTGGCGTGGATCATGCGCGCGAAGAACGTGGGTTTCAGCCTCGCCGAAATCCGCGACATGATCGACCTTTACGATCTGGGCGACGGGCGTGCCGAACAGCGTCGCGTCACCATCGCCAAGTGCCGCGAACGGATCGACAACTTGCGCCGCCAGCAGGCGGACATCACCGATACCATCGATGAACTGACCAGCTTCGTCGACCTTATGGTCAAGCGGGAGCGTCTGGAAGGGCGTGATCCTGAAACCGGCGCGTCGCACCACTCCTGAGGACCAAGCTATGCCGATCTACAAGGCTCCGACGCGGGACACGCGTTTCATCGTCAATGAAGTCGTCCGTGTAGGCGACTATACCCATCTGGCCGGGTTCGAGAATGCGACCCAGGACATGACCGACGCGGTGATCGAGGAAGCGGGGCGCTTCGTTTCCGAAGTGGTCGCGCCGCTCAACCGCGTGGGCGATATCGAGGGCTGCACCCGCCACCCCGACGCTTCGGTGACGACGCCGACCGGGTTCAAGGAAGCCTATCGCCAGTACGTCGAGGGCGGCTGGCCCACGCTCGTCGGGCCGGAGGCGTTCGGCGGACAGGGTTTGCCGCACGTGATCGGCTTCGTCATGGAAGAATACATGTGCAGCGCGAACCACGCCTTCGCGATGTATCCAGGCCTTGCCAATGGCGCGATTTCCGCGATCCTTGCGAAGGGATCGCCCGAACAGCAGGCCAAGTATCTGCCCAAGATGGTGTCGGGCGAATGGCTCGGCACGATGAACCTGACTGAGCCGCACTGCGGCACCGATCTGGGCCTGATCCGTACCCGCGCCGAACCGCAGGCCGATGGCTCCTATGCCATCACCGGCACCAAGATCTTCATTTCGGCGGGCGACCATGACCTGACCGAGAACATCATCCATCTGGTGCTGGCCAAGACGCCGGGCGCCCCGGAATCGAGCAAGGGCATCTCGCTGTTCATCGTGCCGAAGTTCCTGGTGAACGATGATGGTTCGCTGGGGGTGAAGAACGCTGTTTCAGTCGGGTCGATCGAACACAAGATGGGCATCCACGGCAACGCCACCTGCGTGATGAACTACGAGGACGCGAAGGGCTGGATCGTCGGCGAGGAGAACAAGGGCCTTGCCGCGATGTTCGTGATGATGAACGCGGCCCGCCTGGGCGTGGGCATCCAGGGGCTGGGGCAGGCGGAAGCCGCGTACCAGAACTCGGTGCTCTATGCGCAGGAGCGCCGGCAGGGCCGCGCGCTGACCGGCCCCGCCGAACCGGACCAGAAGGCCGATCCGCTGTTCGTCCACCCTGATGTGCGCCGGATGCTGATGGATGCCAAGGCCTTCACCGAAGGGATGCGCGCCTTCTCCGGCTGGGGTGGACTGCTGGTCGATCTTTCGCACAAGGCGGCGACGGCGGAAGAGCGGCAGGAAGCCGACGACCTGATCAGCCTGCTCACGCCGGTGATCAAGGGCTACGGCACCGACAGGGGCTACCAGACCGCCACCGACATGCAGCAGATCTGGGGCGGCCACGGCTATATCGCCGAAAGCGGCATGGAGCAGTTCGTGCGCGATGCGCGCATCGCCATGATCTATGAAGGCGCTAACGGCGTGCAGGCGATGGACCTTGTTGGCCGCAAGCTGCCGATGAACGGCGGCCGCGCGGTGCAGGCCTTCTTCAAGCTGGTCGATGACGAATGCGCTTCCGCTGTCGGTGCCGGCGATGCGGTAGCGCTGGTGGCGGAGCGGCTGGCCAAGGCCAATGGCGAGTTGAAGGCCGCGACGATGTGGTTCCTCCAGCATGGCATGGCCGACCGCAACGCGCTCGGCGCGGGCGCCTATGCCTACATGACCCTGATGGGCATCGTTTCGCTGGGCCTGATGTGGCTGAAGATGGCCAAGGTGGCGGCCGCGGCGCTGGCGGCGGGAACGGACGATACGCTGTTCTATGAGGCCAAGCTGGTCACCGCGAACCATTTCGCGCTGCGCTCCATGCCCCAGGCAGGCTCGCTGCGGCGCGAGATCGAGGCGGGTGGCGAAACCGTGATGGCACTGCCGGTGGAAGCCTTCGCCACGGCCTGATGGCCGGTCCGATCTGGATTGCCGGCTCCGTATGCTCTGGGATGTGGGTCGGCGCTGGTCTGGCGCCATCCACGATTTCGGTTTTCCGTAAACATTAGGCATTGTTGCATAGCAAGGTAGTGGATTCTGTTGAGGATTCGGATGTCATAGATGGTCTGGATGCCCAGGCCGACGCCGCCGAAGCATCGCACGACCAATTGGCCCGAGTATAATGCAGCGCTCAAGCGGCGAGGCTCACTGGATGTGTGGATCGATCCTGGAATAGACTGGTTTGCAGCGCCCGATGGCCGACCTGGGCGGCCACTGCGGTTTTCGGACCGAGCGATCGAGTTCTGCCTGACGCTGAAAGGGCTGTTTCAACTTCCGCTGCGGCAGGTTGACGGGTCTGACCCAGAGCCTGCTCAGGATGGCGGGCCTGGACTGGCCGGCCCCGGATCATACGACGCTGTGCCGGCGCCAGAAGAACCTGTCGGTCGATCTGGGCGGCAGGCTCAGTGCTGGCGGTCTGCACCTGCTGGTCGACAGCACCGGGGTCAAGATGATCGGTGAGGGTGAATGGAAGGCCAGGAAACACGGCGTTTCTTACCGCCGCCAGTGGCGCAAAGTGCATATCGGCATCGACGCGGAAACCTTCGATATCCGGGCGATCGAGGTCACGAGCAATGCCGTCGGCGATGGCTAGGTGCTGCCGGATCTGTTGGCGCAGATCCCCGAGGATGAGACCATTGTCACTGTTGGCGGCGACGGCGCCTATGACACCAGAGGTTGCCACGCGGCCATCGATGCGCGCGGTGCCGATCCGGTCATCCCGGTTCGCCGCAACGGCAAGGCATGGACCGAGTACGGGCCTGGCGTCGAGGTCGCGCGAGAGCGGCGCGCGATAATCCTGCTGGAGCGAGATGGTCCAGGCGGGGACGTATTGCAGTTCCTCACCCTTGTCGCCGCCACTGAACGGATCTCCCTGAGTAAGGCGAGCATCGGTGTAGCCGACATTGATCGCGAAGCTCAGCGCCTTGCTCGGCGCGATGCGCGTCTCGATTTCGAAACCCTTGCTGGTCGCGCGGCCGGCGTTGACGTCGAACTGGCTGGCGCAGGTCGGCAGCACCAGGCTCTGCTGGATGTCGCGATATTTGATCACGAAGCCGGTGACCCCGATCGAGAAGCGGCCATCGCGCGTCGACTGCCGCACACCCGCCTCATAGCTGTCGAGCTTCTCGGGCCTGGTGAAGGCCGGGATGGTCGATGGATCGATGCCAAGCGTCGCGAAATCCGGATTGCAGACCGGCCCGGGCAGCACACGGCCTACGCCCGGACGGAAGCCACCGGCATAACGGGCATAGGCGAAGGTCGTCGGCGTCACCTTGTAGGAAGCACTCGCCGAGAAGATCGCGCCATGGTCCTTGGCGGTAGCATCCACGCCCACCGGGAAGAGCGCCCCGGGCGTGTCGGTCACGACGCGCGGGTTGCGGCGGTCATAATAGCGCACGCCCGCCTTCAACTCGCCGCGCTTGCCGGCGAATTCCCAGCGGACATTGGCGAAGCCCGCAATCTCGCGGACCTTATCCTTACCGGTGAAGCCCGCATCGACCAGCGCATCGGGATCGCCGCCATAGAGGCCGACCGAATATTCCGGGATCGGCGCGTCGAAGCCCAGCCGCTGAAAGCTGTCGGTGGTGCTGCGCAGATAAGAACCGCCGACCAGTAACTGCACCGGAAAGGCCCAGTCCGAGCTGAACCGGACTTCCTGGGTGAATTGCTTGAGGTGGTTCGACGAGACCAGCGGCGACAGCAGCGCGGTGTTGGGGTTGCCCACGAAAGGCCCGTTCGCCGTCGGGTCGAAGCCGGGATAGCTGAACCCGACCACATTGGGGTCGAGATTGTAGATGTCGCGCGTGTCGAGCTTGCGGTGGATCTTCTGATCCACATAGCCGGTCGCGGAGGTCAGGGTGCCCGCGCCCGTATCGTAATTGGCGGTGAGGCTGAAGACCCAGGACTTGTCCGAGCCATTCTCCGGGAAGAAGCGGCTGGTAAGGAGCGCACCGGGCGTGCCACCCGGCAACCGATCATTGAGGTCGGACTCGCTGAACGCGCCGTTGACGCGCGAATTGTACATGGCCGACGCGCGGATCTCGAGCGCGGGCGCGGGCGTCCAGAGGCCCGCGAGGCGGCCGGTGAATTTCTCAAGGTCGTTGACGTTCGTCCGCCGCGCGCCCGTATAAGGATCGATATTGTCGATGAAACCGCCGCGCTTGTCATAAACGGCTGATCCCCTGACGGCCGCATTCGCGGCGAGCGGCACGTTCACGACAAGCGCGCCGCCATAATTGGCAGCGCCCCCTTCGGTGCCCGACCCCCTCGCTTCCGCGGTCACGCCGAACCGTTTGGGGTCCGGCCGGTTCTCGACATAATGGAGAAGGCCGCCGGCGGCAGACGCACCGTAAAGATCGCCTTGTGGGCCTTTGAGCACCTCGACCCGGGCAAGATCGTAAAGCTCCGGGTCGATCGTATTGGGTATCAGGATATCGTCGAGGTAGGTGACGACGGTCGGCTGGGTACCGCCCGAGGGTGCGATACCGCGGATAACGATGTTACGGTCCCCGATGCCGGTCTCGGGCGTCACCGACAAGGCCGGCACGAGGCGGGTCAGGTCATCGACCGAGCGAATGGAACGCGCCTCGATATTGATGCCACTCACCGCCTGGACGCTGAGCGGGATGGTCTGGATCGATTCCGACCGCTTCTGCGCGGTGACGACAATGTCCTGGTTCGGATTGTCGGGGGGCGGCGCATCCTGCGCCTGGGAGGGGGAGGCGAGCACCGCCGAAAAGAGCAGCGGAAACCCCGCCCAGAGCCTTGCACCCAGTCGCTTCGTCATGCGTCACCCCCATATGTCCACCCGCAAGGGAATAAAAACAGACTAGTCGGTCATTTTTATTGTGCAAGCCCTATTGCGACTTGTTCGATATCGCGGGGGACACTTGTTGGCAGCGCCAACTCGGCGCGGGCGTTAGGTCGCCGCACGTACAAGGCCGTGGACGGTCATACGCAGTCCGCGCCTTGCCTCGGCATCAAGGTTCGCGGTTTCGTATATCTGCCGCGAGAGGCGGCCCAGCACATAGGTGTGAATGAGGACCGACGTCTCGGCGGCGTCGGTATCGCCCTGGAACGCCACCTTGCCCGCCGCACTTAACTCCTCGAGCAATATCCTGATCCGGTCCTCGCAGCGCCGGGAATTGGCAATGAGCGCCGCCCGGATCAGTTCATTCGACGCCCCGATCGTGACGGCCTCCATTTCCAGCCGGCTGTCAGCATAGCTCAGGCCGCGCAGGAAGAGATCGAAGATCAGCTCCTCCAGTTCCTCGAGCGAGCCCGCGCGGATCGCTTCGTAGACGAGGCCGCGCTGCCGGATGATCTCCAGCATGATCGCCTCCTTGCTTTCGAAATGCGTGTAGAGCGCGCCCTTGCTGATCCGGGCCTCGGCGCAAATGTCGTCGACCGACGCGGCACCAAAGCCGGTCTTCTCGAACTGCCGGATCGCGGCATCCAGGATGTTTTGCCGGCGCTTCTGCATCGTCTTGGGATCAAGCTTGGGCATTTTCAATTCCGTCCAGGTCCGGGCCGCCAATTGCGCACGCTGCGACTCGCGCTATGATTCGTCGCGCCAGCCATCACCAGTATGGCAGCCGCTCTTATACGGAACCGACCAGTCAGTCTCAATGATGTGCAGCACTTCGCCTCCGCCGAGCCAGACTTGCCCGGGCCGTGGTGTGCCGAGCAGCCGGTCGTCGGGCGCCTGCCCGAGATGCGGATAACCATGGCGACGGCTCCCCTTGGCGGGTTGCGGACGCGCTCGTCGGCGGTTGCCAGGCTTGCCTATCTCTCCACCATCCTGGGGTCCGCCTGGGCGGCGCGCTCGATCTTCAATCCGTTTCAGGAACTCGTCCGTACCGATCTCGGGCTGGGCGATGTCGAGATGAGCCTGGTTCAGGGCGCGGCGATGTCGGTGCCGTCGATCCTGCTCTCGATCGTAATCGGCCGATTGATCGATACGCGCAAGCGCGTGATGCTGCTCGCGTTGCTGAACGCCGTCACCATGCTCGGCGTGATAGGGACCGCCTTCTCGCAAGGCTTTGTAAGCCTCGCAGGATATCGCGCTCTCTCAGGTCTCGGCATGCTCGAGGAGGTCGTCGTTTTCTCGCTGGTCGCTGACCTGTTTCCACCTGAGCAGCGCGGACGCGCCAATATCATGATCGTGGTCGGCGATTATGCCGGCTCCTCGCTCGGATTTGCACTCGCAGGCTGGCTGCTGCGATTTGTTCAGGTTATTCCATTTCACGGCAACAGCGTTGGCTGGCGCGGAGTCCAATGCCTGTTCGGCATGATCGGACTGCTCGCTACCTTGCCATTGCTCACCATGCGGGAGCCTGATCGTCGGGAGTGCAGCGATGTCGCTGGTCTTGCCTTTCGTGACAGCCTGAAGAGACTGTGGCGCGAGCGCACCGTGCTTGGGCCGCTCCTGGCCGGACAGGTTGCGATGGCCGCGGTCGGCAATATCGTCTGGATCTGGGCGCTTCCCTCGCTTTACCGGACTTTCGGTTTCTCACCGGCGGAACTTGGCAACATTGCCGCCGGGATAATGGCAGCAGCAGCACTGATCGGCGCGTTCGGCGCGGGGCTGCTCGTCGATCATCTCGCTGCGATGAAGGGTACTTCCTTGGCGGTCGCCGCCTTTTCCTGCGCGCTCGCCATTCCCGCCTCGCTGTTTCCTTTCTCGCATTCGTTGCCGGTGGGGGCGGCCCTCTTGTTCCTCCTTGTCCTCGCCAACACGGCCACCGCGCTGAGCTGCAACACCTTCGGCGTCATCGCCATTCCCAATGACCTGCGCGGACTCTGGTTCGGGATATCGGGCGTGGCGGCACTGGTGGTGGGCTACGCGATCGCACCGACGCTGGTCGCCTGTCTCAGCGATCTGCTCGGCGGCGAAAGGGCGATGGCGACGGCACTGGCGATAGCGCTGATTGGCGCCAATGCGATCGCGCTGGCCGCTTATGTCGAGGCCTATCGCGTCGCGATATCCAGACCCGCTGACCTGCTCGCGCCGGACGACGCTGCCCTGCTTTCAGCATCGCAATACGGTCAGCGTTGATGGCCGCCGTCAGAAGATCGGCAGTTCGTTCGTCGATTTGATTTCGGAGAGCGCCACCGTCGAATTGATCTCCTGGACGCCCGGAAGCTTGCTCAGCCGCTCGAAGAACAGGCTCTCATACGCGTCGATATCGCGCGCTACGATGGGCAGCATGAAGTCCATGCTGCCCATCAGCACATAAGCGTCGAGCACCTCCGGAAAGGATCGGATCGCTTCGCTGAACTCGTCGAGATTGGCGCGGCCGTGCGCGTTGAGCTTCACGTGGGCGAAGATATGCGCATTCAGGCCGACCTTGCGTCGATCGACCAGCGCGACCCGGGCGCGGATATATCCTTCGCGGTGCAGCCGGTCGATCCGGCGCCAGCATGGCGAGGCTGACAAGCCGACGCGCTCCGCGACTTCGGCCGTTGTCAGCGTCGCATCGCGCTGCAGTTCGCGGATGATTCGTTTCTCGTAATCGTCGAGATCGGTCATATTATCCTTTAATAGATGAAAAGTGGAATAGATTCACCTGATTTCCGGCAATCAGCCACTGATCCGAGAAAGCTTCTCCTCGAACGTCAGGCGATAGTTATCGCCGACATGCAAGGAGAGCTGAATATGGTCGTCCGATTGGGGCCGCAGACACTCGCGGAGCAGATGATCCGCCTCGATGACAGGGAAGCCGGACTTGAAGGCGTGATCGTCATCCATTCGACCGCGCTCGGTCCCGGCGCGGGCGGCTGCCGGCTATGGACCTATCCAGCCTTCGCCGATGCAGCCGAGGATGCCACCCGCTTGGCGCGCGGCATGAGCTACAAGAATGCGCTGGCGGGCCTGCCCTTCGGCGGCGCCAAAGCCGTGCTGCGCCGGCCATCCGGCACGTTCGACCGCAAAGCCTTGTTCCGCGCCTTCGGGCGCGCGGTGGCAAACCTCGGCGGCTGCTATGTGACGGCGGAGGATGTGGGCACGAGCGTCGCGGACATGACCGAGGTGGCCACTGTCACACGTTATGTCGCAGGTCTCAACGCAGCGCCAGGACGGGCAGGGGGAGACCCATCGCCTTGGACCGCGCAAGGCGTGTTTGACGCCATGGCTGCAGCGGCGAGCCTCACCCTCGGCAGCGACCTTGGGGAATTGAGGATTGCCATCCAGGGGGTCGGCAGTGTGGGTGCCGATCTGTGCCGGCGTCTTTCCCGGTCCGGCGCCCGGCTGTTCATCGCCGATGTCGATCGCGAAGCCTGCCTGCGACTGGCTCGCCAATGCGGCGCGACTATCGTCGAGCCCGATCACATCCTCGGTCTCGACGTCGATGTGGTCGCGCCCTGTGCATTGGGCGGCGTGCTGAACGAACGCAGCGTCGACGGGCTGAGGGCAAGGGTGGTTTGCGGTGCGGCCAATAACCAGCTCGAAAAGCCGGAGATCGCCCGGCACCTGCAGGATCGAAACATCGCCTATGTGCCCGATTTCGTCGCCAATGCTGGTGGGATCATCAGCGTCGCCGGCGAATACATGGGCGAAGCTGAAAGCGGGGTCGCAACCCGCGTCGCGCTGATTGGTCCGCGCGTCACGACGATCCTCGAGGAAAGCCGGAACCGCCAGGTCTCGCCGGCCTTCGTTGCCGACCGGATGGCCGAAGAGATCATCGCCGGTGTCGATCGGGAAGCTGCGTGAGCCGTGTCTTCCGGGGCGAGACACTGGCAGGCGCCCGAACGCCGGCTATTGCAGCGGCATTTTCCATCACAGCGGACCGGCGGCAGGCGACGAAAAGCTCTGATACAAGCACAGAGGTCGAACGGCAGCTAAGTCCCAGCCCCGGACACTCCCATGCGCTGCAATGGCCGGTGAACCAACGACTGGTTCCGACGTCGCAACCTGGGGCCGCAAATGTCAGGAATGCAGGCGGCAGCGCAGATCAAAATGGATAGAAAATAGCCGCTAACACGCCTGACACAGGCCAAGCGACATGTTAGCACTTGCCCAATGCTCGCGGAGTTCCTCACGACGCCCTATCTGCCGTTCGCGCTGGGGTTTGTTGTAATGATTGGCATCGGGCTGATCGAAGCCTTGGGTCTTGGCCTCGGGCATCTCGATCTCGACACCCATGTGGATGGCGATGCCTCGGGCGGCTTTCTGGATTGGCTGGGGCTGGGCGAGGAGATGCCGATCCTCATCTGGCTCACATCGCTGCTGGCCTGCTTCACGTTGGCAGGCTTTGCAATCCAGCAAACCGCCGCAGCCATTGGCGGGGCACCCTTCCCTTGGTGGATCGCCTCACCCACTGCCTTCGCCGTCGCGATTCCGCTTAACACCGTGGTGGCCAATGGCCTTGCGCGGATCATGCCAGGGTTCGAAACCACGGTGGTCTCGGCCGATGATCTCGTCCGCCTGCGCGGCACTGTGCTTGAAGGTACCGCGCGCCGGGCCTCTCCTGCACGAACCAAGGTTATCGATGCACACGGGCAGGCCCACTTCATCCTCGTCGAGCCGCATGATGCCTCACAAGCCATCGCTGCGGGCGAGACGGTTCTGATCGTCCGCCGCGAAGGACCTGTTTATTACGTCCTGGCTGACGGCGATACGCTGTTGCGTCCCATCTGTTGAATTCACATTCGTTCTTTCAGGGAGTTCACCGTGCCTGCATCACTGCTCAACATCCTGATCTATGCGGGCATCATCCTGCTAGCTTTCGTGGTGATCGGCATCATCCTCACCCGGCTCTATCGGCGCGCCACTAAGGATGTCGCGCTGATCCGCACAGGCTTCGGCGGCGAGAAAGTCGTGCTCAACGGCGGGATTATGGTGATCCCCGTGCTGCACGAACTGATGCAGGTGCGCCTGACCACGGTGAAGCTCGAAGTCTCACGGCTCAACAAGGATGCGCTCATCACGCTCGACAAGCTGCGCGTCGATGTCGTCGGGCTGTTCCACATCAAAGTAAAGCCTGATGCGCAATCAATTGCTGCCGCGGCGCAGACACTCGGCGACTCGGTCAACAATCCCGATGCCGTGAAATCGCTCCTCGATGGCAAGCTTGTCTCAGCGCTGCGCTCCGTCGCCGCGACCATGACGATGGAGCACCTCCACGCCAATCGCGCCGACTTCATTCAGAAGGTGCAGGAAGCGCTGGTAACCGATCTGGACACGAACGGCTTCCAGCTGGAATCGGTCAGCATTACCCACTTCGATCAGACCGCGTTCGAACATTTCAATGAAAACAACGCCTTCGACGCTGAGGGTCTGACAGTGCTGACCCGCACCATCGAAGAACGCAAGAAGATCCGGAACGATATCGTCGCAACCAACCGCGTCGAGATCGAGCAGCGCAATCTCGAGGCAAACAACCAGTCCCTCGAAATCGCCCAAGCGGCCGAGCAGGCCCGCCTCACCCAGGAACAGACGCTCGCCGCGCTGCGGGCGGAGCAGGCCACCGCAATTGCGACCGCCGAGGCAGAGCAGACCCGGCTTGCCGAAATCGCACGCATCACGGCGCAGCAGGCGCAGACCGTAGCGCAGACCGAGGCGGACAAGGTCGTCGAGACCGCAACGATCGCCCGCGATGGCGCCATCCAGACAGCCACCATCGAACGCGACCGCACGATCGAGATCGCCCGTATCACTACCGCCGTTCAGACCGCGCAGAAGTCGGAAGAAGAGTCCACCGCCACGGCCGCCGCGAACGAAGCGCGCGCGCTTGCTGTGCGTGCGGAAGAAAGCGTCGCGACGGCCAAGGCCACCGAAATCGCGAACCGCAACAAGAACGTCGCCGTGATCGCCGCCACCCAGCGCGCGCAAGAAGAAGCGGTCGCGATCACCGTCGCCGCCACTGCCGAGAAGGAAGCCGCCGAGGCCCGCGCCAGCGCACTACGCACCGAAGCCATGGCGGAGGCGGAAGCCGAAAAGGTGCGAGCAGAGGGCCGCGAAGCTGCGTTCCGCGTCGACGCTGCGGGGCAGGCCTCGCTTAACGAAGCGACCAATATCCTCAGTGAAGCCCAAACCAACCTGCTTGTGCGCAAGGCGATCCTTGATGCGCTACCAGCGATTATCGCCGCAGCCAGCAAGCCCATGGAAAACATCGACAAGATCAGCATAGTCGATGCACGTGGCCTCCACGGCAACGCAGGAGTGTCCGATGGCGCCGCTGTCGAACCCGGCAACCTGGCCGACGCCGCCGTCGCCGCTGCCCTGCGCTACCGTGTCGGCGGCCCGCTGATCGACCAACTCCTTGGCGAACTCGGCATGAGCGGCGCATCCTTCAATGGAATGCTCGCCGGCACCGCTTCCCCCCCGGCAAAGCCCGCCGAGCAGGACAAGCCCGATTAACAGGGCGTTTCTTCGCAGATGGGGAACGGTCCCCGAGGCCCCTGGTCGCCTTTCAACAGTACCGCGATCGAGATAAATGGACGGCGGGTCTCGATGCCCTGATTCAGGACCGGGAATGTACGGATTGAAGGCGTTCTGTGTCGCTGGGCTGGGTGTCGACGGTCTTATCTCATATACGGCCACCACATGAACGCCACAGCACCGCAAACTCCGAGCACCGTAATAGGGGTCGCCAGAAATATCAGCGCTGCGGTCATGCGCTTGGCGTGGAGCGTGCGGCTGGCTGACGCCCGTAGATAGGCCTCGAGGACTATCAACGGAACCAGATAGGCACCGAACTGAATGACAACGTCGGCGGGGCCAGACAGGCTATCATTCATACCGACGCCGCCACCCGACAGCAGCACCCAGGCCATCATGCCGATGCGAAGGAACCACACCCCATTCACGACCATGAACGCGCGTAAAGCCCAGCGACGGTGCGCAGCGAAATCGCGCTTCACCGCATGGCGCCATGCAATTGCGGTGAAGGATAAGATCAACGCGCCATCGAGCGAGACTGCGAGCCCGGAAACCAGCGAAAGATAGGTATGACGCGCCCAGGTAAGCCATAGGCCGCTTGTGGCCATTACAACGGCGACCGAGAAAAACATGCGACCGACCCAGCGGTGGAGCATCGGGGTGCGTGTGCGGATCGCCGGAACGAGTTGCAGCAAGCCGCCCGTCGTCACGAGTGCGGCGAGCAGAACATGTACGGCAAAGATGATATTACCTGTCGTGTCGCCCGAGACGAATCCCTTGATCAACGGCTTGTCGTTCCAACCGGAGAAATTGCCCGCCAGCCCCTTGACGCCGTAATGCGCAAGAATCATCCACACGAATGCCAGCTGTCCCAGCGCGGCGACGACGAACCAGGTGACAGCCGATCGACGCAAAGGGGGATAGCCCGCCGATGTCATTGTTGTCTTCGCCAAGCCGGAAGATGTGATTGCGTCCATAATGCGCCCCGTTAATCTGAATAACCAAAGGGCTTATGGGGTGGTTTGTCGGGGCGATCTCGCCGATTTGGAAATCGGCCATGAAATTCGGGGCGTTCGATGCACATCGATCGCCAGAAGCAATTGAGGTCATGCACGTAATGGGGCGCGTCATAATGACAGTCGACGATGGCAGGGCGAACCATGCCAAGCTCTACGGCGTGTTGTTCGCAGGCGCTGCGGCGGCTTTCTGCCTTCACACGCTCATGGGGACGCGGCTGGGTGCGGCTTCCCAGATGCTGGCGATCATCGGAGGTGCGACCTGCGGCTGGTCGTGGTTGGTCGTGCGCGCGTTGTTTCGGCAGCCTGGGTCCCAACGCCAATGGTGGCCGCTGATCTTGGTGATCACAATGGTGGCGCTTGGGGCCGCATTACGACTTGGCGACGACACCGCCTCGCCGCTGTCACGTATGGCCTATAACGCCGAAGGACTGACCAGTTCCGCGCTTCTACTGCTTGCGGCTATCGAGCCGTTGAGAGGCATGGGCCGCGCGCTGCCGCGACAGGAAAGGCGCTTCCGGTTTGGTTTCGCCGCCACTTACGTGGTGATGCTGGCGATCGCTGTCCTTTGGGTCGACGGAGCGCCGGCGGACAGTGAAACAGCGCGGTTGGGGGGTGTGGTCAAAGCACTGTGTGCGCTCGCGTCCTTGATGGGCATGGCATTCGCGATCTGGTATCGCTCGACCCATCCGATCGCCGACTTTGCGAAAGCCAAAGAGAAGGGGCGAATACAGGCTGACGACCATGAACTTGGGGAGCGTATCCTGCACGTCATACGCGGTGAGAAGGCTTTCGCTCAGCCCGACCTGAAGGTCGCTGATCTCGCGCGCCAGCTTGGGGAACCCGAATACAAGGTTTCCCGATGTATCACAGGCGCGCTCGGTTTCAGAAACTTCAACCAGATGACCAATGCTTTCCGCTTGGAAGAAGCGAAGCGGAAGCTCGCCGACCCGGCGTTGGATCATTTGCCGATCCTGACAATCGCGCTTGACTGTGGCTTTGGTTCGATTGGTCCGTTTAACCGCTTCTTCAAATTGGAGACCGGCATAACACCCAAACACTTTCGGCGTTCAATGCGGTTAGCTGCGCCGAATTCTGATCGTTGCGTACCTCGTTCAGGCCGGTGAAGGTAGGGCGGGTTTCGAAGAGGCAATTTGGAGCCCTGAATGGCGAATATTGCGGCGGCCCCAGATACGGGGCTGGCATTCGCCCGCCCCGCCAGGATCAGTCTCGCCAGTAATCATGGCGTTCGGCGCCGTCGAAAGCACCCCGTTTCAAGACAGCACCGCTTGAAATCTGAGGCCCGAGTTGCACGGGCAGGGATCGTTGCGCCCGAGCTTTTCAACCAGTTCCTTGTCGCCATGGACAAAGCGCAGGCCGCGCTTCACGCGGGTTTCGGAGGGGTAACCTTTGCGGCGCTTAGACGTGCGCTCGAAAGCAGGGTAGGTCGAACGGGTCGCGATTGATTGCCATCGTGGCCTCCTGTCGTTGTGGGGCGTGGCCAATAGCATGAGAGTCCGCGTCGATCGAGGATCAAGTAACTCCCAGCCAGGCGAGGCCCTCGGGTAATTCTTCAGCGCTGAAATCGATCTGCAGCACACGCCGCCGCCGGGGCTTAATCGCAGCTTCGGAAGCATGGAGGATCGGCGTGGAATAGGCCCAGACGTCGCCAGCCAAGGCGGTGCAGGCAATCGGGCCGCAGCGAAGCGCCGTTTCTTCGACCTGATCCGCTGACACGCGCCCGATCTTATGCGAACCCGGAGCGATCAGCAGCGGCGCATTCGTGAGAGGCACATCGTCGAGATGGACGCGCAGCGTGACCATGCGCGCCAAGAGGTCGAATGGCGGCGCGACATGAAGCAGGCCGGCCTTCATCGACCATGGGCCATACCCTGGCGCATCTCCCCGATGCCGCACGCAAATCGTCCGATCCTGATGCCATGCAAGGGACCAGTTCGTTTTTTCGGTCTTGTCGAACAGAATTGCGCGGACCGCTTGGCCCGTGGCTCCCAAGGCCCGCTGTGCCGCCAGCCCTATTGACCCAACAGGGGCAACGTAGGTTTCGAGCGCCCTAAATCCGCTTATCCGCACGCCTGCTTGCTCTGCCGGGAGTAAAGCCACCGTGGCCTCCAGCGATTTCAAATGGGAAAGAATCGCGCCCCTGAACAAGGCCGCGCCATGTTCCTCGAGGGTAAGATGATCGAGCTCGCTGTCCATCTGCATGGCCATGGCTAGGCCGGGGAAGTCGCATTTGCAATGACGGTTTCTCGGATTTCGTAGATGAGCAAATGGGCAGTTTTGACGGGCTTTTTTGCATAACGTCAGACGGGCGTAAACGCATGATTAATTGCGAGTATTATGAGACACGCACGGAGTTCGGCGTTCCGATTTGCGAGAAGCGATTGAGGATTACAGCGCGGACTTTGATCTCGGTTACCTGACGCTCGAAGGTGCGCGCGGCGACGCGCGGGCCGAGCAGCTTGAAGCAGTGCATCTTGGTCTCGGCCAGGCTGCGTCGATGGTAGCCGCTCCACTTCTTCCAGATGGCCCTACCCAGTCGTTTCATCGCGCGCAGCGTCTCGTTGCGAGCCTCGACGCCAGGCCCGTACTCGGTCCATGCCTTGCCGTTGCGGCGAACCGGGATGACCGGATCGGCACCGCGCGCATCGATGGCCGCGTGGCAACCTCTGGTGTCATAGGCACCGTCGCCGCCAACAGTGACAATGGTCTCATCCTCGGGGATCTGCGCCAACAGATCCGGCAGAGTCTGGCCATCGCCGACGGCATTGCTCGTGACCTCGATCGCCCGGATATCGAAGGTTTCCGCGTCGATGCCGATATGCACTTTGCGCCACTGGCGGCGGTAAGAAACGCCGCGTTTCCTGGCCTTCCATTCACCCTCACCGATCATCTTGACCCCGGTGCTGTCGACCAGCAGGTGCAGACCGCCAGCACTGAGCCTGCCGCCCAGATCGACCGGCAGGTTCTTCTGGCGCCGGCACAGCATCGTATGATCCGGGGCCGGCCAGTCCAGGCCCGTCATCCTGAGCAGGCTCTGGGTCAGACCCGTCAACCTGCCGCAGCGGAAGTTGAAACAGCCCTTTCAGCGTCAGGCAAAACTCGATCGCTCGGTCCGAAAACCGCAGTCGCCGCCCAGGTCGGCCATAGGGCGCTGCAAACCAGTTCATTCCAGGATCGAACCACACATCCAGTGAGCCTCGCCGCTTGAGCGCTGCATTATACTCGGGCCAATTGGTCGTGCGATGCTTCGGCGGCGTCGGCTTGGGCATCCAGACCATCTATGACATCCGATTCCTCAACAGAATCCATTACCTTGTTATGCAACAATGCCTCGGGCTGGGTGTCGTCGTGCCGACCGAGGACGATCTCTTACGGGTCGCTGTGCTTCCCGGAGCGTCTGCGATCGCACCCGCGACCGGGTGGCCCGATGGAAGGCAGGTGCGCTTGACCGACCCGTCCGGCAACGCGGTGTGGGTCGTTTGCGTGAGCCCACTCACGCGCTCCAGCCATCGTTTGAGCCGGAAAAAGCCCGCCAAACAAGGTGGCCACCTTCTTTGTACCTGCAACGAGGCGGCGGTAGCGCCAACGCTTCTTGCCGCTTGGCAAAGCCTCCAAAACGAGGCCTGGGGTCTGCGGATCGGCTAGCAACCCCTTTCGCAGCGCATTGATCGCTGCGGGTGAAAACGTAGACTTCTTTGCCATAGTCCCGACTCCGGTCGGCCGTTGGCACAGATAAAATCATGGCAAAAATCCTGGCAAAATAGCCGTCAAACCCGGTCTGACGCAGGCCAGCCGAGTCTAGCTAAATTGCTTTGAGAATGTGCCGTAACCCACTGGAAAAAAGCCGAATCATGATGACTCGACTGGCTGGGGCGGCAGGATTCGAACCTGCGAATGCCGGTACCAAAAACCGGTGCCTTACCACTTGGCGACGCCCCAGCGGGTCGCGCGCTTATAGCGGGGCGTTTGCGTAAGGGAAGGGGGCGCGTGAACTTCTTCGCGCGCCCCGCATCCGGGCGGGTTTCGGGTCAGAAACCCTTGACGATGCCTTGCAGTTTCTCGGGCGGCAGCGTGTCGAAATCGCTGGCGTCGTGCCGTTCGGCCAGCCCCTTGGCCGAATTGACCAGACGGCCGCGCAGCACGCCGGGGCGCGCGTCGATCTCGCCCACCCAGCGGCCGACGTGTTCGTATTCGTGCATCGACAGGAACGTCGCCGCTTCGCCATAGGCTTCGCCGCGATAGAGGTTGCCGAACCAGGTGTAGGTGGCGATGTCGGCGATGGTGTAATCGTCGCCGGCCAGGAAGCGCGTCTTGGCCAACTGGCGGTTGGCGACGTCGAACAGGCGCTTGGTTTCCATCGCGTAGCGGTTGATCGCGTATTCGATCTTGATCGGCGCGTAGTTGTAGAAATGGCCAAAGCCGCCACCGATGAACGGGGCGGAGCCGACCTGCCAGAACAGCCACGAGAGAGTTTCCGCGCGCGCCTTGCCAGACGTGGGCAGCAGTACGCCGAACTTTTCGGCCAGATGCATCAGGATCGCGCCGGATTCGAACACGCGGATCGGCTCGGCGCCGCTGCGGTCGACCAGGGCAGGGATCTTGGAGTTGGGGTTGATATCGACGAAGCCGGAGGAGAACTGGTCACCCTCGAAGATCTTGATCAGCCAGGCATCGTATTCCGCGTCGCTGAAGCCCAGCGCCAGCAGTTCCTCCAGCATGATCGTGGCCTTCTGGCCGTTGGGCGTGCCCAGCGAATAGACCTGGAAGGGATGCTTGCCGATCGGCAGCTCCTTGTTGTGCGTTGCACCGGCGATCGGGCGGTTCACGCTGGCGAAGGCGCCGCCGTTCTCCTTGTCCCAGGTCCAGACTTTCGGCGGAACGTACTCTTCAGACATGGCCGGCTCCTTCGCGGATATTGTTAGTCTTGCTATCATTTGCCCTGCGCCAGCCCCGTCCGCAAGCGCGGATGCACGGAGGGCGATCGGGCTGCCGCTGAATATGGCGGCGCGGCGCCGCGACACCAGACCCGAAAGTCCGATGTTTGTCATTGTCGCGCTGAAACGAGAACTTTCAGAGTCGCTCGAGCGTGGGCACCAGTTCGTCGAAATGCCCGATCACCGCGTCGGCGCCGAGCTCATGCGGCGGCAGGTCGTGGTAGCCGAAGCCGACCGCGACCACCAGGATTCCTGCTGCGCGCGCCGCGCCGATGTCGAAGGTGGTATCCCCCACGAAAGCGGCGCGGCCGCCGCCGCAGCGTTCGATCATGGCGCGCAGCATGTCTGGCGCGGGCTTGGCGCTTCCGGGGCCGAGTGTGTCGCCGCCGATCACAGTGGCGAAGCGATCGAGCATCCCGAGTTCCTCGAACAGCCGGACCGCCATCGATTCCTTCTTATTGGTGGCCACGGCGATCCGGACGCCGCGCGCATCCAGCGCGTCCAGCATCGCCGCGCCGCCGGGGAACAGGCGCGAATGGCGGGCGATGTTCTCGGCGTAGAAGGCATAGAGCTGGTCTTGCAGCGCGGGTAGAGTCGCCTCGTCCACCCCGCCGCTGGCAGCGAGCGCGCCGCGCAGCATCTGGCCTGCGCCACCGCCGACGAAGCGGCGCACTTCTTCCACCGGAATGGTCGGCCGCCCCGCGATGGCAAGCGTATGGTTGAGCGCTTGGCCGAGATCGCCCAGCGTATCCAGCAGCGTGCCGTCTAGATCGAAGCCGACGATGTCGAAGGGAAATGGTGCCATGGGCAGGGCACGTGGCGGACCGTTCTGGAAAGCGCAAGCATTTGCTGGCAATGACCCGGTATGACCGAACCGAATCCTGCCGCCCCCGACTCTCCCCTTGCCATCATCGTCCTTGCCGCAGGCAAGGGCACGCGCATGAAGAGCGATCTGCACAAGGTGCTGCACCCTATCGCCGGCCGGCCGATGCTGCTGCACCTGCTTGCCAGTGCCGATGCGCTAGCGCCGGAACGTTGCGTCGTCGTGGCGGGGCATGGGCGCGAGCAGCTGGAGCAGGCGCTGGGCGAGCGCGCGGCCATCGCCGTGCAGGACCCGCAGCTTGGCACCGCCCACGCCGTGCAGCAGGCGGAAGCGGCGCTCTCCGGCTTTTCCGGTGACGTACTGATCCTTTACGGCGACGTGCCTTTCGTCAGCGCGGAAACCATGCGTGCGATGATCGACCGGTTGCATGGGGGCGATGCGCCGGCGGTGGTCGTGCTGGGGTTCGAGCCGGCCGACACGCTCCAGTACGGGCGCGTGATCGCGCAGGACGGACGCATCGTGAAGATGGTCGAGCACAAGGACGCGAGCGAGGCGGAGCGTGCTAGCCGCGTGTGCAATTCGGGCCTGATGGCGGTGCGCGCGGCGGATCTGTTCGGCCTGCTGGCGCGCGTGGGCAATAATAACGCGCAGGGCGAATACTACCTGCCCGATATCGTCAACATCGCCATCGCCGATGGCCGCGCCTGCTCGGTGGTGATAACGGCCGACGCGGACGAGGTGGCCGGCATCAACAGCCGGGGCGAACTGGCCGAGGCCGAGGCGCGCTGGCAGCAGCGCCGCCGGGCGCGGGCGATGGCCGATGGCGCCACACTGGTCGCGCCGGAAACCGTATGGTTCGCGTGGGACACCGTGATTGGCCGCGACGTGACGATCGAACCGAACGTCTGGTTCGGCCCCGGCGTGGCGGTGGCGGACAAGGTGGTCATCCATGGCTTCAGCCACCTGGAAGGCGCGACCGTTGGCGAAGGGGCGCAGATCGGCCCGTTCGCGCGGCTGCGCCCCGGCGCGAACCTGGCGAAGAAGGTCAAGGTCGGCAATTTCGTCGAGGTGAAGAACGCCAATCTGGCCGAAGGGGCCAAGGCTAATCACTTGACCTACCTGGGCGATGCCGACGTGGGGGCGGGGGCCAACATCGGCGCGGGCACGATCACCTGCAATTACGATGGCTATTTCAAGTATCGCACGGTGATCGGCGAACGCGCCTTTGTAGGCTCCAATTCGGCGCTGATCGCGCCGGTCAAGATCGGCGCGGATGCGATCGTGGCCGCCGGCAGCGCGGTCAGCCGCGATGTTGCCGCGGGGGAACTGCGCATGGTGCGCGCGGAACAACTGATCAAGCCCGGCTGGGCGGATCGCTTCCACGATGCGATGAAGAAGAAAAAGGCGGAGAAGAAGGGATAGGCGCTGCGCACAGTGGGATCACGGCCGGAACGGTAGGAAATCCTGTTGCAATGATATCATGATATGATATCGGTATATCACGATGACTCGCATTCTTGCCGATCTTCCCGATGATGACATCCAGTGGCTCGATGCCCGCGCCGCCGAAGAGGGCAAGTCGCGCGCGTCGGTGCTGCGCGAGGCGGTGGCGAGCTTCAAGGCGCAGAACCGTGCGTCGCGCCGCAGCGACTGGATCGCGCGGGGGGCGGGGTACTGGAAGGACCGCGCCGATATCGGCGATGCGGTCGATTACCAGCGGACGATCCGCGACGATCGCACGCCCTATGATCAAGTGTGATCTGTGGCCGATCCGTTCTTCGACACCAACATCCTGGTCGATTGGCTGAAGGACCGCCCGCAGGCCGTGGCCGAACTTTCGCGCTACAAGCGGCACCGGATCAGCCGGATCGTCTGGGCCGAAATTCTCGCCGGCGAACCGCTCGAACAGCGCGATACCATGCAGCAGATCATCGCGCCGTTCGAAGTGGTGGAGATCGATGCGCGTATCGCCGCGACGGCGGCGGACATCCGCCATCGCAGCCGCATGAAGTTGCTCGACGCGCTCATCCTTGCGACCGCGCAAGTCAATGGCGCTATTCTCGTGACACGAAATACCAAGGATTTTCCGGCCAACATGCCGGGCATCCGTGTTCCTTACACCCTCTGTTGAAAGTCGCGTCCCATGTGCGGAATTATCGGAATCGTCGGGAAGGATGAAGTTGCGGACCGGCTCGTCGATGGCCTGCGGCGGATGGAATATCGCGGCTATGACAGCGCCGGCGTCTGCACGGTGCACGACGGTCAGCTCGTCCGCCGCCGCGCGGAAGGCAAGCTCAACAACCTCGTGCTCGAGCTGGCGCGCAATCCTGCGCCCGGCACGATCGGAATCGCCCACACCCGCTGGGCCACGCATGGCGCGCCGACCACCAGCAACGCGCACCCCCACGCCACGGGGGAAGTGGCGCTGGTCCACAACGGCATCATCGAGAACTTCCGTCCCTTGCGCGAGGCGCTGATCGCGCGCGGACGCCGGTTCGAGAGCGAGACCGATACCGAAGTGGTCGCGCATCTCGTGTCCGAACAGGTCGAGGCGGGGGCGTCGCCACAGGACGCGGTCCGGGCGGTGCTGCCGCAACTGCGCGGGGCGTTCGCGCTCGCCATCGCCTTCCGTCAGCATCCGGACATGCTGATCGGCGCGCGTCTCGGCTCGCCGCTGGTCGTGGGCTATGGCGAGGGCGAGACCTACCTGGGGTCCGACGCGCTGGCGCTGGCGCCGCTGACGCAGAAAGTATCCTACCTCGAAGAAGGCGATTGGGTCATCATCACGCGCGATGGCGCGCAGGTCTTCGACGTCGACAACACCCCGGTGAAACGCGCGATCGTCGCCTCCGGCGCGACGGCAGCCGCGATCGAGAAGGGCAACTACCGCCACTTCATGCAGAAGGAGATCTTCGAGCAGCCGATCGTCGTCGCCCAGACGTTGCGCAGCTATCTGCGCCGCGTGGACCAGACCGTCGCGCTGCCGCAGATCGATTTCGACCTCTCGAAGATCAACCGCGTGACGATCGTCGCCTGCGGCACCAGCTATTATGCGGGCATGGTCGCGAAATACTGGTTCGAACGCTTCGCGCGCCTGCCGGTGGATATCGATGTCGCTTCGGAATTCCGCTATCGCGATCCGGTGCTGGAGCCGGGCGGGCTGGCGCTGTTCATCTCGCAATCGGGCGAGACGGCGGATACGCTGGCCGCGCTGCGCCACTGCAAGGCGGCGGGCCAGACGATCGCGGTGGTGGTCAACGTGCCGACCAGTTCGATGGCGCGCGAGGCGGACCTGCTGCTGCCGACGCACGCCGGTCCGGAGATCGGGGTCGCCTCGACCAAGGCGTTCTCGTGCCAGCTTGCCGTGCTGGCGGCGCTGGCGGCGCACCTCGCGGCAAAGCGCGGGATGAT
Source organism: Novosphingobium sp. EMRT-2 (assembly GCF_005145025.1). Classification (NCBI taxonomy): domain Bacteria; kingdom Pseudomonadati; phylum Pseudomonadota; class Alphaproteobacteria; order Sphingomonadales; family Sphingomonadaceae; genus Novosphingobium; species Novosphingobium sp. EMRT-2. Next base: position 3,617,853 of record NZ_CP039695.1, read on the forward strand.
CGACCGGGCCGAGGAAGCCGATATCGTCAACCAGCTGGCCGAAGCGCCGGCCGCGCTCAATGCCGCGCTGAGCCACGACGAGGAAATCGCGGCGATGGCGCCGCTGATCGCGCCGGCGCGCGACGTGCTCTATCTGGGGCGCGGCCCGGACTATCCGCTGGCGCTGGAGGGGGCGTTAAAACTCAAAGAAATCAGCTATATCCACGCCGAAGGCTATGCTTCGGGCGAGATGAAGCACGGCCCGATCGCGCTGATCGACGAAGCGGTGCCGGTGATCGTCCTCGCCCCCAGCGGACCGCTGTTCGAGAAGACCGTCAGCAACATGCAGGAAGTGCGGGCGCGGGGCGGCAAGATCGTGCTGATAACCGATGCCGATGGGCTGGCCGAGGCGGGCGAGGGCTGCCTCGCCACGATCGAGATGCCGCGCGTCCATCCGCTCATTGCGCCGCTCGTCTATGCGGTGCCGGTGCAGTTGCTGGCCTATCATGTCGCGGTGGCCAAGGGCACCGATGTCGACCAGCCGCGCAATCTCGCGAAGAGCGTTACCGTCGAATAGGACTGGTTTCCCAGGGCCGCGCTTACCATTGTTCAAGGTTTGCGCGGTAAGGCGAGGGCGTGCAAATGCCGTCGTCGCTCCCTATCCAGACACTGCCGCGCAGTCTGCCGGTCATGGCCGTTCTTGGCCTTGATGAACCGGTCGAAGGCGACTGGGCAAGGCTGCGCGGCTATCAGTATTTCAGCGCGTTCCGTCGTATCCATCTGAAAGTCGGCATGAATGTGCTGGCGGCCCTGTTCCTCGCCTTCGTGAGTTTCGGGGCAACGCGGCCCCTCGTGATCGTTGGCTGGATGGCGCTTCTTGCCGGTGTGCTGCTTCAGGGCATGCGCCTCGACCGGGGGCTGGCCGATGCCGATCGCCGCCGCGTGACGAGGCCGGAAATCGTCCGCCACGCGCTGTGGATCGTGGCGCTGGCATTGGTGTGGGCGCTGCCGCTGGCTGTATTTCCCCTGTTTGGGCATGTGGACAGGCTGGCGCTGTGGATGGTGATGACGGTGATTATCGCCGGCATGGCCTATGCGCTGGCCGCGGTGCCGCTGGCCCCGCTGCTTTTTGGCGGTATCGTGGGCTTTGCCGGCGCTGCCAGTTTCGTGTGGGCCGGACAGATCGTGAATGGCGGACTGGCGCTGGCTTTCGTGACTATCGTGGCCATCGGCCGGATCGAGGCGGCGCGCGCGTTCCTCAACGCGCGCATGGCCGAAGCCGGCATGGCGGAAAAGGGCGAGGTCGTCTCGCTGCTGCTGCGCGAATTCGAGGAAAGCGGGGCGGACTGGCTGTGGCAGATCGATACGGCCCGCCGGGTCCGCGCCGCATCCCCGCGTTTTGCCTTCGCGCTCGGCTGCGAGCCGGACGAGGCCGATGGCAAGCCCCTGATCCAGCTTATTGCTGGGCCTTCGTGGGATAGCGGTCAATTCCATTCCAGCCTGCACGATCTGGCGGAACGCCTGAAGCGGCGGGAGAGCTTCTCCAACCTCATCGTCCGCGTCACCATCGATGGTGGCCATCGGTGGTGGGAACTGTCGGCATCCCCCAAAGTCGACGAGAACGGCGGTTTCGCCGGTTTCCGCGGCGTGGGTTCGGACGTGACCGAACAGCGCGAAAGCTCGGAAAAGATCGCCTATCTCGCCAGCTACGATACGCTGACCGGCCTGCCCAACCGGATGATGGTGACCGACACGCTGGGCGAAGCGATGGCGGACGCCGACAAGTGGCGCACGCGTTGCGCGTTCCTGATGATCGACCTCGATCGTTTCAAGGCCGTCAACGATACGCTGGGGCATCTGGTGGGCGACCAGTTGCTCGCGCTCGTTTCCGAACGGTTGCGCAAGCTGATGACCGACAACGAACTGTGCGGCCGGCTGGGCGGCGACGAATTCGCCATCGTCCTGCGCGACGCATCGGATACGGATCGCATCGCCCATGTCGCCCAGGCGGTGATTCATGCGCTGTCGCAGCCGTATCAGGTGGACAGCCACACCCTCTATGTGGGGGCAAGCGTTGGATCCGCCATCGGGCCGCGCGACGGGGCGACCGTGGAAACGCTGATGCGCAACGCCGATCTGGCGCTCTACCGGGCCAAGGACAGCGGCGGGGGTGTGCATTGCAACTACGAACCCGCGCTTCATGCCCATGCCGAGGAACGCCGGCAGCTTGAGTTCGCGCTGCGGCGCGCGCTGGAACGCAACGAACTGCACCTGACTTATCAGCCCGTGGTCGATGCCACGAGCGAACAGCTGGTGAGCTTCGAGGCGTTGCTGCGGTGGAACAGTGCCGAACACGGCATGATCAGCCCGGCCAAGTTCATTCCGCTGGCCGAGGACACGCGGCTGATCGTGCCGATCGGCGAATGGGTGCTGCGCATGGCCTGCCTCGAAGCGGCGCGCTGGCCCGATCCGATCAAGATCGCGGTCAACGTGTCGGGCGAACAACTGCTCGATCCGGCCTTTGCGGACACGGTGGTCAGCGCGCTTTCCGCCAGCGGGCTGCCGCCGCACCGGCTGGAGATCGAAGTCACCGAAAGCATCTTCGTGCGCGATGGCACGACCGCGCAGGCGACCCTGCAGCGCATCATGGCGCTGGGCTGCGGCGTGGCGCTGGATGACTTCGGTACCGGCTATTCCTCGCTGGGGTATCTGCGGCAGATGCGGTTCTCGACAATCAAGGTCGATCGCATCTTCGTGCAGGGCGCAGCGCGGAAGAACGCGGAAAGCCTGGCCATCGTGCGCGCCGTGGTGGCCATGGCGGACAGCCTGGAAATGTCGACCACGGCCGAAGGCGTCGAGACCGAGGAGCAACTGGCGGTGATCCGCGCGCTCGGCTGCAAGAAGATCCAGGGCTACTACTTCGGCCGCCCGATGCCCGCCGAAGACGCGCGGGCACTGTTCACGCGCGAATATCCGCAGCGCAGCGGCGATGTGGCTGCCTGAGCCAGCCGGCCCGCGCCGTCAGGCGGTGACCAGCCCCCGGACAACGCTTTCGAACAGCACGCGGCCGTCGGTACCGCCCTGCGCCGCTTCAATCATGCGTTCGGGGTGGGGCATCATGCCCAGCACGTTGCCGCGATCGTTGAGCACGCCGGCGATATCGCGCTGTGAACCGTTGACCGGTTCGGCATAGCGGAACGCCACGCGGCCTTCGCCTTCCAGCCGGTCGAGCGTTTCGGCATCGGCGTAATAATTGCCGTCATGATGCGCGACCGGGATATGAATACGCTCGCCTGCATCGTAGCCGGAGGTGAACAGCGACTGGCTGGTTTCGACCTTGAGCGCCACGTCACGGCAGACGAAGCGGATGCCGGCATTGCGCATCAGCGCGCCGGGCAGCAGGCCGGCTTCGGTCAGCACCTGGAAACCGTTGCACACGCCGAGCACCGCCACGCCGCGTTCGGCGGCGCGGACCACCGCCTGCATCACCGGCGAGCGGGCAGCCATCGCGCCGGAACGCAGATAGTCGCCATAGGAGAAGCCGCCGGGCAGGGCGATGAAATCCAGGCCTTCGGGCAGATCGGCATCGCCATGCCAGACGCGGTGGACGGTGCCGCCGCTGATCTCCTCGATGGCGACCGCCATATCGCGATCGCAGTTCGATCCGGGGAAGGTGATGACGGCGGCCGTGAAGGACATCAGGCGACCCTTTCGATCCGGTAGTTCTCGATCACCATGTTGGCGAGCAGCTTGCGCGCCATGTCGTCGAGCGCCGCGTCGGTGACGGTTTCATCGACCTCGAGTTCGATCATGCGGCCGGCGCGGACATCGGTGACGCCCGAGAAGCCGAGGCCTTCCAGCGCGTGATGGATCGCGCGGCCCTGCGGATCGAGCACGCCGTTCTTCAGGCTGACAAAAACGCGGACCTTCATCGGCGGCGGGCCTTTCGCATCAAACGGGGGGATTGGGACTCGCCCGCGCCTATGCCCCCGCAAAGCGCGAAGGGCAAGGTCCGGATGGCGCAGCGTGGGCATGGAAACAGGCCATGCGCCGTCCGTGCAAAGAAAAACGGGTGCCGGCAAATATGCCGACACCCGCACCTCTGGCGTGACCGCGTAAGTCAGCCGTCAGGCTATCAGAACTTGTATCCGGCCGAGATGCCCCATTCGCGCGGGCGGCCATAGGCGCCTTCGGCCAGGCCGAAACCGGAAGAGGCGTTGCCCGACAGCAGGTAGAGCGTGTTTGTGAGGTTGGTGCCGAACGCCGAGAACGTCAGCGCATCGTTGGCGAAGGTGTAGCTGAAGCGTGCGTTCAGCAGCCCATAGCCCCCCTGCGTGATGATCGGCGTGTTGGCCACGTCGTTGTAGATGCGGCTGTACATCGTGTAGTCCACGCGCAGGCGGGCGTCGGACCCGTCGCTGAAGCCGTGGCTCACTTCGGCGCCGGCCGAGACGGTCCATTCCGGCGTCTTCACGAACTTGCTGTTGATCGTGATCGGCAGCACCTGCGTGGGGCCAAGGCCCTGGCCAACGCTGGTGTAGCGGGCGTGGGTATAGCCCACCGCCAGGTTGGCGCTGAACCAGTTCGCGGGGCGCATCACGGTTTCCAGCTCGAAACCGTCGATCTTGCCCGAAGCCGCGTTCGCCACGAAGTTCTGCGGCGTCTGGTTCACGGTCAGCTGGATGTTCTTGTACAGCGAATGGAACACCGCGAGGTTGGTGGTCAGCGCGCCGTCCAGCCACTTGGCCTTCACGCCGCCTTCATAGGTATCCAGCGTTTCCGGCGCGTACTGGGTCACTTCTGCCGCGCTGTCGAGCGGGCGACCGTTGAACCCGCCCTGCTTGAACCCGCGCGAGAACGAGGCGTAGAGCAGGATGTCGTCGGTGGCTTTGTAGTTCAGGCCGAAGCGCGGCGTGAACTTGTTGAACGTGGCTTCCTTGGTCACGTCCACGAACTTCACGTTGTCGCGCTGGCGCACGTTGATCGAGGTGAAGACCTTCTTGTCCGAGGTGTAGCGCGCGCCGACCGTGACCGACAGGCGGGGTACGATCTCGTAATCCGCCTGGCCGTAGAACGCGATGCTGCGGTTGTTGGTATAGTTCTGGATGAACACCGCCGGCGAATAGGGCGGGGTGGCGGCGAGCGGCGGCCACAGGCCGATGGCGAGGTCCGCCGTGGCGATGTCGCTGCCCTTTTCCTTGAAGTAATAGCCGCCGACGACGAAGCTCAGCTTGTCGTCCAGCACCTTGCCGCTGGCCTGAAGCTCCTGGCTGAACTGCCACTGCTTGTCGCGGTTGGTGGTCTGGCGGAACGTGAACGGAGTGTTGTCGCCATCGCGCGTGAAGTAGGCCTTCATGTCGCGGTAGGCGGTGATCGACTTCAGCGTGACCTGGCCGAGTTCCAGCGCCACGGTGCCCTGCGTGCCCCACAGGTCCAGATCGTTGCGGTTCGGGCCACCGGCCCAGGTTTCGAAGGGGCTGGCGGTGATGTAGCTCGCGTTCAGCGTCTTCTGGCCGTTCGGCGCGGTGATGCCCAGCGTGGGCGCGACGAAGCGGTTGTAGTTGGTGAGGAACGGCGTGCCGGTGATGCCAGGCACGTTAGCCACCGCCAGCAGATCCGAAGGCGCCGAGTTTTCACGCGCACGGGTGTAGTCCGCGCCGATGTCGATCGTCAGCGTTTCGGTCGGAGCGAGGCGCAGCGTGCCACGCACCATCTGGGCGTTGCGGTTGCCCTGCGTGCCGCCGTCATAGAGCCGCTTCACATAGCCATCGCGGTTGAGCGTCGCGCCCGAGAGGCGCAGCGCCACCTTGCCTTCGACCAGCGGGATGTTGACCGCGCCCTTCACGTCGATGCGATCGAAGCTGCCGTAGGTCGCTTCGAGCTTGCCTTCGAACACGTCGAGCTTCGGACGCGCGGTAGTGATGACCACGGCGCCGCCGATGGTGTTCTTGCCGAACAGCGTGCCCTGCGGGCCACGCAGCACCTGCACCGAGGCGATGTCCACCGCGTCCATCACGCCGCCGATCGAGCGGGCGTAGTAAACGTCGTCGACATAGAAACCGACGCCCGGATCGGAGAAGATGGCGAAGTCGTTCTGGCCCACGCCGCGGATGAAGACGGTGGCGTTGTAGTTGCCGCCCGAAAGCGCGGCGGCGCCATCGAAGCGGATGTTGGGTGTGAAGCGCGCGACCTGGTCGAGCGTATCCACATTGCGGGCGGCGAGCGCATCGCTGCCGAACGCCGTCACGGCGACGGGCACGTCCTGCAGGCGCTCGTTGGTGCGGCGCGCGGTGACGATGATGTCGTTGTTGCCGACATCGGATGCGGCTTCGGCCGACTGGCCTTCGCCCGATGCCTGCGCGGTTTGTGCCTGTGCGGCGAACGGCGTGGCGAGAAGCGCCGCGCCCGTCATCAGTTTCCATGCGACCTTGCGCATTGTCAGATCCCCTCTTTGGTGTTGGAGCGTGTGATGAAATCAACGGTGCTGGAGCGCACCCTTTCGAGCAGGCCGCGCAGCGTTTCCTGCTCGGCTTCGCTCAGGCAGCCGAACGAGATTTCGTCGGTGCGCAGCGATGCCTTGCGAAATTCCTCGTAGAGCGCCTCGCCTCGCAGGGTCAGGTTGATACCCGCGCGTCGAGAAACGCCTTGCTGGCGCGGCGCGACCGCGCCCAGCGCGGTGAGCGCGTTGACGACTTCCATCGCGCTGGCCCGATTGATGCTGAGCGCGCGGCCGAGGTCGGCCTGCCGGCATCCCGGATGGGCGCGAATGTAGGCGAGCGCGGTGGCGCGCGTGGCGGTCAGGCCCAGTTCGGCCAGCATTCCACGGATGACGTCCATCGCGAGAACGTCGGTCGCGTGCAATTGATAGCCGAGACGCGCGCCGATTTCGCCGAAAAGGCTGGCGGAGGAACCGTCGTTCGTGACCGTTGCGGTCTGGGCCGCGGATTTGCCTGGCATCCTTCAATCCCTCGCGGGCTGTCTCACGGCAGCCAACTTGTATGGAAGGCATACAAGTGCGGAGTGTTCGTGCCAATTGCTTTGTATGGTGGCCAGACAAAGCGCGGGGAATGTGTGGCTATTCTGCCGCACCGATCGCGGCAAGCCGGAACGCGCGATGCCCCGGCGGGCCGTGAACGTCCGCCCGGGCTCTGTCTTTCATCGAGATGATAATATTCGATCTATTCTGTATAATTGGCGCGCAGCGCGGCGATGTCGGCATCCGACAGGCCGATCTCCTGCTTCAGATAGCCATCGACAGACCCCCAGCGCTTTTCCACTTCATCCAGCGCGGCGAGGAGGAACGGCGTGCCGTCCGCTTCCACCAGCGGTTGCGGCTTCGCCAGTTCGGGTTTCGACTGGTAGTAGGAGAACAGCTTCGCCGCGTAATTGTCCGGGAAGGCGGCCGGATCGAACCGGGGCATTTCGTATTCGGGACGGCGCAGCGCGGTGGAGGCGAGATAGTCCTTCACGATCACCTCGCGCGGGGTGCCGAGCGCGGACAGCACGATCGCGGTGACGAAGCCGGTGCGGTCCTGCCCGGCGGAGCAGTTGTATTCGATCGGGCCTTCGTGGCGCTTGAGCAGGTCGAACACCAGCCGCAACTGCGGGGTAAGCAGCACTGGCATCCCGCGATAGACCGCGCTGCCGTTGGAGGGAACCGAGCCGGACGCCGCCATCAGGCGCTTCATGCTGTAGCCGACGGCGGTGTAGCGTACCCCGTCGATCCGGGTGGGAGCAAGCTGGCGCTCCTCGTCCGAGCGCAGGTCCACCATGGCGCTAAGCCGCAGCGTGCCGATCGTGGCGAGGTCTGTGTCGCTGAGCAGCGGGGTGGCGCCCGCGCGGTAGATCAGGCCCCAGCGCACCGTCTTGCCGCCGGCCGCCGGATAGCCGCCGATGTCGCGGAAGTTGGACCCCTGTTCGAGCGGGACAACGCGCTCGACCGCACGGGTGACGGTGCCCGTGGCGCGATCGCGTACCAGGAACCAGCCGCGTGCGACGGCGGGCAGGGTGATGGTCTCGTGCCCGTCGCGATCGTTGGCCGAGACCGGCGTAGCGGTGGCGATGGTGGCGTCGGGCGTTTCCGCGCGGAACAGGTCAACCGCCTTGATGCCGGTCCAGCGCACGTCGACGGTGGAGGGGGCGGTGCGGATGACTTCGATGGGCTGGCCGGTCTGCGCCGCTACGGGCAGGGCCAGCGCCATGGTGGCCAGGGCGGTTAAGCGCGTGAGCGTGCGGAAGCGGATCATGGCGGCCTTTCCTGTTGCGACATCCTGATGCGCGGGCGTTAGGCGCGGCGCATGACCGGTCAGTGACAGAAAAGGGCGACGGGATATGACGCGAGCTTACGCCGGCGGCGCTTCCACGCCTTCGGGCAGGACCAGCACCTGCACCGCCTTGTCCAGCGCCAGATAGCGGCGCGCCACGGTCAGCAGGTCCGCCGGGGTCAGCGCTTCCAGGCGGGCCTTGGCCTTGCGGAAGCGGTCGAAGCGCTCCGGCTCGCTCTGCGCGCGTTCGGCCAGTACCATCCAGCCGCTATTGGTCTTGAGCGCGTTGTCGATCCGCTCCAGCATTGGCGCGCGGGCGCGGCGGAGCACGTCGGCGTCGACCGGCGCGGTGGTGAGCTGGCGGACCGTATCGGTCAGCGCGGCGCGGGTGGCGGCGATGTCGGCCACATCGACCGACGCCTGGATCGCGAAGGTGCCATATCCGCGCCAGACGTGCGAGAGGCTGGACTGCGCGCCCGGCGAATAGGACTTGCCCAGCTTTTCGCGCACGGTGTCGAGCACCTCGATACCAGTCACCTCGTCCAGCAGATCGATAGCCATAGCCTCGTCGGGATTGCGGTCGTCGCGCGTGGGCCACACATAACGCACGATCGCCTGGTTCGCCTGCCCCTGGTGTCGGATCACGCGCAACCCGCGCGTGGTGGTGAAGGTGCGTTGGCGTTGGGCATCCCAGCCGCGGAATTCGCGTTCGCGCGGGGGCAGGGCGCCGAACGTGCGGGCGACCAGCGCGATCGCCTGCGCCTCGTCGAAATCGCCGACCAGCGCGATTTCCATCGCGCCGTTCGCCAGCCGGTCGGACACGGTGCGGCGCAGATCGGCGAAGCTGAGCTTCTGGTAGGCGGCGGGAGCTTGCAGGGTGAAGCGCGGATCGTCGTCCGAAAGCAGCCCGCCCAGCGTGTTGGCCAGCGCGGCCGACGGCGTGGCGCGGTAGCGCGCGAAGAAATTGGCGATGTTCTGCCGGTAGAGCACCTCGCCTTCGGGACGGTATCCGGGATCCGTGACTTGCGCGGCAAGGTACTGGAGTTGCGCTTCCAGATCGCGCCGCGTGGTGGTGACGCCCGAATAGAACGTGTCGCCCCCGGTGGCGATGCCGCCGCCGACCGAGCGCCCGGCCAGCAGCGTCTGGAGATCGTCCTGGCTGTGCTTGCCCAAGCCCCCGGCGGCGAACATCGCCATCATCTCGGTCGCCAGCGGATTGTCGCGGGTGTCGAGCATCTCGCCCCCGTCGATCGACAGGCGCACCTGGATGCGATCGGTTTCCAGCGTGGTGCGTTTCAGATTGAGGCGCACGCCGTTGGCGAAGCGGATCTCGCGGATGCCGAAGGCGGGCTCCGTGGTATCGGCGACGACCGCGCCCGGCGTGCCGAAATCGGTATAGGCAAAGGCGCCGGAAGGGCCGGTTTCGGGTAAGCCGGCGCGCGTGCGTGTCGCGGCGTTCCAGGCCTGCCGTACCGCCTTGTCACTGCCCGAGGGCGCGGTGCGGCCCTGGAAGCGGATCAGCGGATTGTCGAGCGGCACCGCCTCGCGCTTGAGCGCGGCCAGCACCGCCCGGGGCGTGATCTGCGGGGCGAAGGCGTTGAAGCGGGCGAGCGCACCGGCGGGATCGGTCGGCACCGTCTCATCGCGGATCAGGCCCAGCGCGGCCTGCACTAGCGTGCCGTTGCCGCGCGTACTTGCGCTGGCCGCCGCGTTCTCGATGCCAGTGCGGATATTGGCGACCTGTTCGTCGATTTCCGGCTGGGTGAAGCCCTTGTCGAGCGCCTGCCGCAGCGCCGTCGTCGCCACGGCAAGGCCGCGCTGCCAGCCGCCGTCCACGGTATCTACCACCAGATTGGTGGTGCGCCCGATCCGGAATACGTCGCTGGTGCCGAAGCCCGCGCCCCGGAACGGCGGATCGACCTTGCGGCTCATCCGCTGGAAGCGCCGGTTGATCACGCCATAGCCGACCTCGCGCAGCAGATTGACGCGGCGGCTGGCGATCGTGTCCGGCTCGTCGAGCCACGGGCCGTGGCGCGAGGCAGTCACGCGTTCGGACAGCGCCGGATCGACCCAGAGTTCGGTTCGGCCCTTCTGCGCGCGATCGACCTTGCCCTGGTCCGGCCGTGGCGGCGCCGGGTTGGGTTTCCAGCTGGCGAAGTGGGTTCGGATCGCGGCTTCTACCGCATCGGCGTCGAAATCGCCGATCACGATCAGCGTGGCGTTGGCGGGAACGTAGTGCCGCGCCCAGAACGAGCGCAGCGCTTCGGCGGTGGCTGCATCGAGCGTGGCGACGGTGCCGATCGGCAGGCGCGCGGGGTAGGTGGCGTGGGGGTAGAGGAAAGCAAGCTGGTCTTCGAGATTGGCGCGCTGGTAACCTTGCCCGTCGCGCAGTTCCGACAGCACCACGCCGCGTTCGCGCGCCACCGCTTCGGGCGCGAAGGTCAGCTCGCTCGCGGTCTCGCGCATCAGCATCAGCGCGGTGTCGAGCAGGGCGGGATCGGCGCGCGGCAGGTCGAGCATGTAGAGCGTCTGCTCGAACCCAGTCTGCGCGTTGGTGTCCGCGCCGAACGACAGGCCGTTGCGTTCGAGCAGGCGGATCATCTCGCCTTCGGGAACGTGGGTGCTGCCGTTGAAGGCCATGTGTTCGACGAAATGGGCGAAGCCGCGTTCCTGCGGTCCTTCGTCTAGCGATCCGGCGGCCACGTCCATGCGTACCAGCGCGGTGCCGGCCGGCGTGGCGTTGCGCCGGATCACATAGCGCATGCCGTTGGGCAGCTTGCCGAAGCGATAGGCGGCGTCGGGCGCGAGATCGCTTTGCTGGAAGGGCCAGTCGGGCTTGGTGGCGCCTTGCCGTGCAGAATGGGCCAGCGCCGGTGATGCTCCAAGCATCAAACAGCAGGCCAGCAGGAGCGGGAAAGGACGCGGCATCATCTCGGCGCTCATCCTGCCGCGAGTCGGCTTAACGGGCAATGAGGGATGCGAGCCGGAATGGCGGGGCAGGTATCCCCCTCCCGCGCGCAACCGCGCGAGAAGGGGCAAAGCACCCTTACTTCTTGTTGCGCAGCTTGCTGCGGTGCGCGCCGAGGTCGAAAACCTCGCTCGGGCCGTTGTCGCTTTCCAGCAGGCCCAGCCGGCGGGCAACTTCCTGATAGGCTTCCTCTTCGCCGCCCAGATCGCGGCGGAAGCGGTCCTTGTCGAGCTTTTCGCCAGTGGTCATGTCCCACAGACGGCAGCCGTCGGGGCTGATTTCGTCCGCCAGGATCACGCGGCTGTAGTCGCCGTCCCAGATGCGGCCGAATTCGAGCTTGAAATCGACCAGGCGGATGTTGATCGCCGCGAACATGCCGACCAGGAAATCGTTCACGCGGATCGCCATCGAGGAAATGTCTTGCATTTCCTCGTTCGAGGCCCAGCCGAAGCAGGCGATGTGTTCCTCGGCGATCAGCGGATCACCCAGCGCATCGTCCTTGTAGTAGTATTCCAGCAGGGTGTGGGGCAGCGGCTCGCCTTCGGGCAGGCCCAGGCGCTTGCTGATCGAACCGGCGGCCACGTTGCGCACCACGACCTCGATCGGGATGATTTCCACCTGCCGCACAAGCTGTTCGCGCATGTTGAGGCGGCGAATGAAGTGCGTGGGAATGCCGATGTGCGAAAGGCGCGTGAACACGTATTCGCTGATGCGGTTGTTGATCACGCCCTTGCCGTTGATCGTGCCGCGCTTCTGCGCGTTGAACGCGGTTGCATCGTCCTTGAAATACTGGATCAGCGTGCCGGGTTCCGGGCCTTCGTAGAGAATCTTGGCCTTGCCTTCGTAGATCTGGCGGCGACGGGACATGGGCGGGTCTTCCTCAAGCGTGCGAAGCCTTCTGGTCTTCGCGGGAAATCAAAAACCCCGGCGAGGCGAGGTGAGTCGCGAAAAGCGACCCTATCGCGGAAGCCGGGGCGTCGCAGCGCCCATAATGGAAAATCGCAAGTTGCGCAATTGCGTGCCGGATCGCCCGTGCCTTGCGCGGGGTGCGTTCTGGTTGTTCAAGATTCTGGAACGGTTTCTGCCAGTTTATCCGGATGACTCGATTGCGGGAATCGCGGCATAAGGGCTGCGTGTTCAAGCGGGGCCGCTCCCGCCACCAGCAAGGATGAAAACGATGAGCAAGGTCCTGGTTCTCTATTATTCCAGCTATGGCCACCTCGAAACGCTGGCCAACGCCATTGCCGAAGGCGCCCGTGCGACCGGCGCGGACGTGGACGTGAAGCGCGTTCCCGAAACCGTGCCGCTGGAAATCGCGCAGGGCGCGCATTTCAAGCTCGATCAGACCGCGCCCGTGGCGACGGTGGCCGAACTCGAAAACTACGACGCGATTATCGTCGGCACGGGCACTCGCTTCGGCCGCATCAGCTCGCAGCTGGCGGCGTTCCTCGACCAGGCCGGCGGCCTGTGGGCGCGCGGCGCGCTGAATGGCAAGGTCGGCGCGGCGTTCACGTCCACCGGCAGCCAGCACGGCGGTCAGGAAACGACGCTGTTCTCGATCATCACCAACCTGCTGCACTTCGGTCTGACGATCGTCGGCCTCGACTACGGCTTCCAGGGCCAGCTTGGCCACGATGAAGTCACCGGCGGCGCGCCTTATGGCGCGACCACGATTGCCGGCGGCGACGGAAGCCGTCAGCCGAGTGGAACCGAACTGGATGGAGCGCGTTATCTCGGCAAGCGCGTAGCCGAAACCGCCAACAAGCTGTTCGGCTAAAGCCCGATCCCCCAGGATCGGTCCGCGCCCGCGCTAGCCCCCCCTCTTAAGCGCGGGCATACGACGGGCCGATCTGACCCTGAAAAGGCCGTGGACTTCGTGTCCGCGGCCTTTTTGTTTGCGGACGGTGGGGCATGGAAAGGCCCACCCCGCTGCGACTAACGCCGCCCATGGCGGCGCAAGTCTCGCTCCCCTCCCGCTTGCGGGAGGGGCTGGGGGTGGGAAAACTCCCGTCCCGACGCCAATGCCCTACTTCTCGCCCAGCAGGTTGGCCTTCCAGAAGCCGATCTCCGTCCAGAACTGGTAGTCGGCGTTCTCCTTCTTGGCGAAGCCGTGGCCTTCGTTGAGCCCCACGATGTGCCAGGCCGGGCGGCCCTTGGCGCGCACGGCGGCCACCATCTGGTCAGCCTCGCTCTTGGGAACGCGCGGATCGTTGGCGCCGGTCACCACCATCAGGGGAATGGTCAGGCGGTCCACGCTGGTCAGCGGGGAGATCGCGGTCAGTTGTGCGCGCTGCTTCGGATCGCGCTCGTCGCCATATTCGGCGCGGCGCAGATCGCGGCGATAGCCCTGCGTGTTTTCGAGGAAGGTGACGAAGTTGCTGATCGCGACGATGCAGTCCGCCGCCTTCAGCCGGTCGCCATAGCGGATCGCGGAGGCATAGCACATGTAGCCGCCATAGGAGCCGCCGGTGACCGCCATCCGCGCCGGATCGATCGCCGGATCGGACTGAAGCCGGTCGAGCAGCGGGCCGATGTCCTTCACCGAATCCTCGCGCCGGAACGGGCCGTTGTCCAACCCGACGAAGCGCTTGCCGAAGCCCGACGATCCGCGCACATTGGGATAGAACACCGCGATGCCCAGTTCGTTGATGAGGTAGTTGACCCGCCCCTTGAAGCCGGGCGTGGTCTGTCCTTCCGGCCCGCCGTGGATGTTCACGATCAGCGGCCTCTTGCCCGGGAACTTCGCGGGATCGGGGCGGTAGAGGAAGCCGGTGACGGTCTCGCCATCGAAGCTCTTTACCTGCACCAGTTCGGGATCGACGTTGGCGGCAGGATCGAGGCCGCCGGTCTCGCTGGTGGTCCAGCGCGTGGCCGCCAGCGTCTTCGGATCGACGGCGAAGGCGTCCGCCGGCACCTTGGCGGAGGACAGCGTCAGCCCCACCGTGCCCCATGGCGCGACCTTGAGCGTGGAGATCACGCCCGCCGGCAGCGCGGTGACATCGCGGACGGTGCCGGTTTTCGGGTCCAGCAGGCGCAACTTCGAGATTCCGGTTTCGTTGACGGCATAGGCGATGAAGCTGCCATCGTCCGCGATCGAGAATTCCTCGACATCTCCTTTTGCGTCGGGCGCGCGTGGCGAGAACTTGCCGGTCCGGGGATCGAGCGTGCCCAGCCGCTGGTAGTCCGATCCCTCGTCGCTCGTCACCCACAGCGTGCCATCCGCTGCGAAATCGGCAGCGGCGTAGGAGATCGGCTTGGCATGGTCGCCGATCGGGGTGAGCTTGCCGCTGGCAATATCCAGCCACCACAGGTTGCTCTTCTGGATCGAGATGTATTCGCGCACCACCGCGCCCTTGCCGTCGGGCGAGAAGCCGGCGACCGACCAGCCGCCGCCCTTGACCTGCGCGACCAAGCGATTGGTCGCGGGATTGCGCGGGTTCACCACGTAGAGATCGGAATCGACGCCGTTGCGGCGCGTGGAACTGTACGCGATCCATTGCCCGTCATGGCTGAAGGCCTGGAATTCGTTGCGGCTCTTGCCATCGGTCAGCAGCGTCAGGCGGCCGTTCTTCAGCGTGTAGAGCTGGAAGAATTCGTCTCCGCCCTTGTCCTTGCGCACCACCAGCGTGCCGTCGTTCGGCGCGTACCAGCCGGCCAGCGGCTCCGCTTCGAAGCTGATCTGCTGGCGCGCCATGCCGGGGCCGGCCACGGTGTGCAACTGCGGCACGCTGGCGAAGCGGGTAGAGATCAGCATGCCGCGCGTGGTCGGGTTCCAGTCAAGGAAAGCGGCGGTGCGGTATTCCATGTAGGGTCGCGTGGCATCGACCACCGCCATCGGCACCGGCGGCGCGCCATCCACGGCAATGGTGGCAGGCTTTGGAGCGTCCTGCGCCAGCAGCGAGGCGGGAGCGATGGCAGCGGCCATGGCGATTGGGGCGGTCAGGGCGAGAAGACGAGCGCGCATCGGGTTCTCCGGTCCGGAACAGGGCGTTGCGTAGGACGCCGGTTGTGGCCGCGCACGGCGCGGTCCGCAACGTCCTTTTGACCGGCGCGCGGCGGCCGATTGTTGCACCCGTGCAGCAAACCTTTCCTGGCGCGGCTCTGGTCCCCGAACGGCGGATTGGCTAGGCAGGGCCGCAAAGGAGACCCGCCGATGAGCCGTGCCGCAACGCTTGCCCTTCTCGAAACCTATTATGGCGCGTTCAACGCCGGGGACTGGGAGGGGATGCTGGCGTGCCTGTCCGATGACGTGGCGCACGACATCAACCAGGGCGAACGGCAGGTGGGCAAGGACAAGTTCCGCGCCTTCATCGCACACATGGAACGCTGCTATCGCGAGCGACTGGAAGACATCGTGCTGATGGCGAACGAGGACGGTACGCGCGCGGCGGCGGAATTCGTGGTGCATGGCGAATACCTGACAACGGACGAGGGACTGCCCGAAGCCGACGGGCAGACCTATGTCCTGCCGGCGGGCGCTTTCCTCACCATCGCAGATGGCCGGATCACGCGGCTGACTATGTATTACAATCTGGCCGACTGGACGGCGCAAGTGGTCGGTTGATGGCTGCCGCCGACCGCGCACGGAGCGGAATCGCCGTCCGCCCGCTGACCGGGGAGGAGATCGCCGTCGTGCTGGGCGATCTCGCCGAGCTGCGCATCCGCGTCTTCGCGGCCTGGCCCTATCTCTATGACGGCGACGCGGCTTATGAGGCGGAATACCTGCGCGAATATGCCGCCGCGCCCGATGCGGTGCTGGTCGCTGCGTTCGACGGGGATCGCGTGGTCGGCGCGGCCACGGCGGCGCCGATGCTGCACCAGAAGGAGGAGTTCCGTGCCCCGTTCGAGGCGCGCGGACTGGATGTGGCGCGGCTGTTCTACTTCGGCGAAAGCGTGCTGCTGCCCGCATACCGGGGCCACGGCATTGGCCACGCCTTCTTCGACCATCGCGAGGCGCAGGCGCGGCACTGCGGCGCGGACGCGGCCTGCTTCGCGGCGGTGATCCGCCCCGGCGACCATCCGGCACGGCCGACGGGCTATACTCCGCTCGATGCGTTCTGGACGAAGCGCGGCTATGCGCCGATCGAAGGGCTGGTAACCGGCCTCGGCTGGAAGGAACATGGCGAGGACGGGGAAAGCGTGAAACCCATGCAGTACTGGTTGCGGCAATGGTGAACTGGCGCGTCGCGGCGGCGCAGTATCCGATCGACCGGCTTGTCGACTGGGACGCCTATGCCGCCAAAGTCGCGCAATGGGTGGCGCAGGCAGCGGAGGGAGGCGCGGCGCTGGCGGTGTTTCCCGAATATGGCGCGATGGAACTCGCGTCGCTCGATCCGGCGACGATGGGCGATCTGGCGGGATCGATCGAGACGGTTTCGGCGCTGTTGCCGCGCGTCGATGCGTTCCATGCCGACCTGGCCGCGCGGCACGGGATGCACATCCTGGCCGCCAGCGCACCGCGCAAGGATGCCGACGGGCGCTTCCGCAACGCAGCGCGGCTGTTCGCGCCGAACGGGCGGATAGGCGTGCAGGACAAGCTGGTGATGACCCGCTTCGAGCACGAACAATGGGGCATCGCGGCGGGCACGGGCCTCAAACTGTTCGAGACGGCGCTTGGCAGACTTGCGGTAAACATCTGCTATGACAGCGAATTTCCGCTGTTGGCTCGGGCGTTGGTGGAAGCGGGGGCGGAGGTTATCCTCGTCCCCTCGTGCACGGATTCGCTGCACGGATACTGGCGCGTGCGGATCGGTGCCCAGGCGCGGGCGCTGGAAGGGCAGTGCTACACCGTGCAATCGCCCACGGTGGGCGAGGCGGCGTGGTCCCCGGCGGTCGACGTCAATCGCGGCGCGGCGGCGGTCTATGGCCCGCCCGACCGGGGCATGCCGGCCGATGGCGTGCTGGCGATCGGCACGGAGAACGCGCCCGGCTGGGTTTTCGCCGAGATCGATACCGCGCGCGTGGCAGACTTGCGCGCGGACGGCGGCGTGCTCAACGCGCGCCACTGGGCCGAACAGCCCGGCGCGCAGGCGGTGCTGCCGGCGGTCGAGATCGTATCGCTGCTGTAGGCGCTTGTCACATGGCTGTCGTGTGGCGATCCTAGCGCGGTCTCTGGAATGAGGAGACGGCCATGACGATGGGATTTTCGCGGCGGAGCATAATGGCGATGGTAGCGGGAATGGGTGTAGCCGTGCTGGGCGGGGGCTCTGCTCTGGCCAACGCGCGTCAGCGTCCCGCGAAGCCGCTGCTCCTGGCGCATCGCGGCTGTTCGGCGCTGCGGCCGGAACATACGCTGGCCTCCTACGCGAAAGCGATCGCCGACGGGGCCGATTTCATCGAGCCGGACCTTGTCGCCACGAAGGACGGCGTGCTGGTGGCCCGGCACGAGAACAACATCGCCGAAACCACCGACGTCGCCGCGCATCCCGCATTCGCCGCGCGCAGGGCAGTGAAAGTGATCGACGGCGAGAAGCTGGAAGGCTGGTTCACCGAGGATTTCACCCTGGCCGAATTGAAGACGCTGCGGGCGAAGGAGCGGCTCGGCGCGCTGCGGCCGGAAAGCATGGGGTACGACGGGCAGTTTCAGATCGTCACCTTCGAGGAGGTGATCGATTTCGTCGCGGCCGAAGCGGCGGCGCGCGGACGAACGATCGGGATCATTCCCGAGATCAAGCATTCGACCTATTTCAACGGCATTGGCCTGCCGGTGGAGGACCTGTTTCTGGCGCGGGTGAGAGCCAGCCGGGTGCTGGCCACGATGCCGATGATCGTCCAGTCGTTCGAAATCGCCAATCTCAAGCGGCTGCGCACGATGCTGGCGGGCATGGCCAACGTCCAGTTGATGCAGTTGATCGATGACGATGCACAGCGTCCGGCCGACGTGGCGGCGGTGGATGGCGCGCTGACCTATGGTGCGATGCTGACGCCGGCGGGGCTGGCGGAGATCGCCGGCTATGCCGACTGGGTGGCCCCGGCCACGCGGCGGATCATCCCGCTCGGCGCCGATGGCCGGTTGGCGGCACCGACGTCGCTGGTGGAGGACGCGCACAAGGCCGGCCTGCTCGTGGGCACGTGGACGTTCCGGCCGGAGAACACGTTCATCGCAGGCGATTTCCGTGATAGCGGCGATGCGAAGGCGCGCAATCCGGAAGGCAGCGTGCGCGAGATCCGGCGCTATCTGCAAACCGGTCTGGATGGGTTCTTCACCGATGATCCCGCGCTTGGCTATCGCGCATTGCATGTGTCGCGATAGGGGGGTGACGCCCGATTTTCCTTGCGCTACGCAAGGGAAATGATCGCATTTGAAACCAGGTGGCGCTGATGGACGCCGCCGAGCAGGTCCACCAGCAGTTCCTTGCCGCGCTCGATGGCGGCGGGCTGCGGCGGCGTTCCAACCTGGGATTGGCCGACGTGGGGCTGGCGCCCGAACGCGCCGCCGCGCTGCTCCACAGCCAGATGCTCAGCCGTCAGCTCGACCGGCTTTCGCGCAAGCTGCAGGCGCGGGGCGAGGGGTTCTACACCATCGGATCGTCCGGACACGAAGGCAACGCCACGCTGGCCGAGGCGTTGCGCACCGACGATATAGCGTTCCTCCACTATCGCGATGCGGCATTCCAGATCCACCGCGCCGGGCGCGTGCCGGGCGAGAACCCGGCGTGGGACATGCTGCTGTCGTTCACCGCCTCGGCGGAAGACCCGATCTCGGGCGGGCGGCACAAGGTGCTGGGATCGAAGCGGCTGGCCATTCCGCCGCAGACCAGCACGATCGCCAGCCATCTGCCCAAGGCGGTTGGCGCGGCCTTTTCCATCGGTATCGCCCGCCGGATGGGGCTGGAGGACACACCGCTGGCGCAGGATGGCGTGGTGCTGTGCAGCTTCGGCGATGCATCGGCCAACCATTCCACCGCGCAAGGGGCGATCAACACCGCCGCCTGGGCCGCGTTCCAGGGCACGCCGCTGCCGCTGGTGTTCCTCTGCGAGGACAACGGCATCGGTATTTCCACGCGCACGCCGCAGGGGTGGATCGAGGCGAACTTTTCCGGACGCGCCGGGCTACATTATATCCAGTGCGACGGCAGCGATCTGGTCGATGCCTGGCGCGGTGCGCGCGAGGCGGTCGATTATGCCCGCCGCCATCGCAAGCCGGTATTCCTGCACATGCGCACGGTGCGGCTCTATGGCCATGCCGGCAACGACGTGCAGCTTGTCTATCTGTCCAAGGACGATATCCGGCGTGACGAGGAGCGTGATCCGTTGCTGTCGAGCGCGGCCCTGCTGATCGAGGAAGGCGTGATGACCGCCGCCGACGTGCGGCGTGAATACGACGCGATCGAGGCATCGTTGCTGCGGCAGGTGGAACTGGCGATCCGGCGGCCCAAGCTGAAGGATGCGGCCGAAGTGATGGCCAGCATCGTGCCGCCCAAGCGCGAAGGCGGGGAGCATCCCGTTCCGGCGGCGGAGGCTCGCGCGGCGCTGTTCGCCGACGATGCCGCGCAGATGGAGAAGCCGCAGCACATGGCGCGCCTGCTGTCGTGGGCGATGGCGGACCTGCTGCTGCAATATCCCAACGCCATCGTCTGCGGTGAGGACGTGGGGCCGAAGGGCGGCGTCTATAACTGCACGGCCAAGCTGCATCAGCGCTTCGGTTCGGCGCGCGTGATCAACACGCTGCTGGACGAACAGGCGATCCTGGGCCTTGCCATTGGCGCGGCGCACAACGGCCTGCTGCCGATGCCGGAAATCCAGTTCCTGGCCTATGTCCACAATGCCGAGGACCAGATCCGGGGCGAGGCGGCCACGCTCTCGTTCTTCTCGAACGGGCAATACACCAACCCTATGGTCGTGCGGATCGCCGGGCTGCCCTACCAGAAGGGTTTCGGCGGCCACTTCCACAACGACAACTCGCTGGCCGTGTTCCGCGACATTCCCGGCGTGGTGCTGGCGGTGCCGTCGAACGGGCGCGATGCCGTGGCGATGCTGCGCGAATGCGTGCGGCTGGCACACGAGGAACAGCGCGTGGTGGTGTTCGTGGAGCCGATCGCGCTCTACATGACGCGCGATCTTCATGCCGAGGGCGATGGCCTGTGGACAAGCGTCTATCAGGCGCCGAGCGAGGGTGCGGTGCGGCTCGGCGAAATCGGCGTACATGGCGACGGTACTGATCTTGCCGTGGTGACGTATGGCAACGGCGTTTATCTCTCGCTGCAGGCGCAGAAGCTGCTGGCGGAGAAGGGCGTTGCGGTGCGGGTGATCGATCTGCGCTGGATCGCGCCGCTGGCGGAGGATGCGCTGCTCGAAGCGGTCGCGCCCTGCGGCAAGGTGCTGATCGTCGACGAATGCCGCGAGACCGGATCGCAGAGCGAAGCGCTGATGGCGCTGTTCGCCGAACGCGCGGGCGGCCAGCCGGCGGCGCGGATCGCGGCGACCGACAGCTTCATCCCACTGGCCCGCGCGGCGACGCATACGCTGCCGAGCCGCGACATGATCGTGGCCAAGGCGCTGGAGATGGCGCGTGGCTAAGCAGTCCATCCTTGTCGTCTGTCCGGGGCGGGGCACTTACAACGCGCCGGAGCTGGGTTATCTGGCGCGGCACCATGGCGGCCGGGCGGAACTCGCCGCGTTCGATGCCCTGCGCGCGCGCCATGGCGCGCCGACGCTGAGCGAACTGGACGGCGCGGCGAAGTTCAGCCCGTCGCTCCACACGCGCGGCGATATCGCGGCGCCATTGATCTATGCCGCGTCGTACCTCGACTTCCTCAGCATCGATCGCGACCGGTTCGAGGTGGTGGCGGTGACCGGCAATTCGATGGGCTGGTACACCGCGCTGGCCTGCGCGGGCGCGGTCTCGGGCGAGCACGGCTTTGCCATCGCCGATGCCATGGGCGTCAATTCGCAGAAGCACGCTCCCGGCGGGCAGGCGGTGCTGGTGCTGGCGGGCGAGGACTGGCGCGTCGATCCCGCGCTGCGTCGGGCGGTGGACGCGGCGATGGCGCGCCATGGCGTGCTGCCCTCGATCCATCTCGGCGGGATGCTGGTGGTGGCGGGAAGCAAGGCCGCGCTCGATGCGCTGGAAAAGGACCTGCCGGAGCTATCGCGTCCACCCTTGCGGCTGGCCGGCCACGGCCCGTTCCACACGCCGCTGATGGCGGAAAGCGCCAACGCGGCGCGGGCAAGTCTGCCGGCCACCTGGTTCGGCCGTCCGGACGTGCCGCTGATCGATGGGCGCGGCCGGATCTGGCGGCGCTTCGAAAGCGATGGGGAAAGCCTGTGGGATTACACCTTCGGGCACCAGATCCTCGCGCCCTATGACTTCACCACCGCGATGACCGTGGCCATCCGCGAGTTCGCGCCGGAACGGATCGTGCTGCTGGGTCCGGGCGAAACGCTGGGCGGGGCGATCGGGCAAGTGCTCGTCGCGCTGAATTGGCTGGACATCGGCTGCAAGGATGCGTTTTCATCGCGGCAAGGAGAGGATGCGTACCTGATCGGCATGGGGAGACCCGGCCAGCGGGAGTACGTCATCTGATGAAAACAATCTTGTGAACCAGCCATCCGTGCTGTTCGTGTGCCTCGGGAACATCTGCCGTTCGCCGATGGCGGAGGCAGCGTTGCGCGCGCGGGCCGCGGAGGCCGGGATCGCGGTGACGGTCGATTCCGCCGGCACCGGGGACTGGCATGTCGGCCGCCCGCCCGATCGCCGCGCGATCATCGAGGCGGGGCGCCACGGCATCGACATATCCGGCTATCGCGCGCGCCAGGCGAAGGCGGAGGATTTTCTGCGCTTCAGCCATATCTTCGCGCTCGATCCGCAGAACCTGCGCGACTTGCAGACCATCGCCCCGCGCCGGCATCTGGCCCGGCTCGGCCTGCTGATGGACCTCGTGCCCGGTCGCGAAGGGACGGCGGTGATCGATCCCTACTACGGCGAGGCCGAGGACTTCGAGCGCGCCTGGGCCGACGTGAGCGCGGCGGCGGACGTGCTGATCGGGCGGCTGGGGCGCTAGCTCAACAGCGCGTAAATGCGTTCGTCCTCGGCCTGCCAGTCGATGCCGTTCGCCGCGAGCCAGGCGTCGTCATAATGCGTCCCGGCATAGCGTTCGCCGGAATCGCACAGGATGGTGGCGATCGACCCGGCCTGTCCGGCCGCCGCCATTTCCCCGATCAGGGCGGCGCAGGCGTGGATGTTGGTCCCGGTCGATCCGCCGACGCGGCGACCGATCCGGCGCGAGAGCGCGCGCATCGCGCCGATCGATCCGGCATCGGGAATGGCCATCATGCGATCGACCACTTGGGGCACGAACGACAGTTCCACGCGCGGACGGCCGATGCCTTCGATGCACGAGCACTTGCCGCAGCCAAGGTCGCGGATCGAGCGGTCGGCGAAATGGCGGTGGAACACCGATCCTTGGGGGTCCGCCACGCACAACCGCGTGTCGTGCCGCGCATAGCGGATGTAGCGGCCGATCGTGGCGGAGGTGCCGCCGGTGCCCGCGCCGCAGACGATCCACGTGGGCACCGGATGTTCCTCGTTGCGCATCTGGCGGAAGATGGTGTCGGCGATGTTGTTGTTGCCGCGCCAGTCGGTCGCGCGTTCGGCATTGGTGAACTGGTCTAGGAAATGGCCGCCGGTCTCCAGCGCCAGTATGCGGGCGGCATCGGTCACTTCGCCGGCGTTCTGGACGAAATGGACGTCCCCGCCATGGAAGCGGATCGCCTCGATCTTGGCGGGAGAAGTGCCGTGCGGCACCACCGCGATGAACGGCAGGCCGATAAGCCGGGCGAAATAGGCTTCGGAAACGGCGGTCGATCCGCTGGTCGCATCGATCAGCGGGGTGCCGGGGCCGATCTGCTGGTTGCACAGCGCATAGAGGATCAGCGAACGGGCGAGGCGGTGCTTGAGGCTGCCGGTAGGGTGGCTCGATTCATCCTTGAGATAGAGCGTGATGCCGGGAAAGCGGGGCAGTTCCACGCGCACCAGATGGGTTTCGGCCGAGCGGGTGAAATCGGCATCGATCCGCCGCACCGCTTCCAGCGTCCAGGCGCGCAGAGCTTCCGGCGAGAGGGTTTCAGCCGGCGGAAATGATGAATGCGGGGCGGTCTGGGTCATTCGCCCGCCTTTAGAAGTCTGGCTTTGCGATGACAAACTTTACCTTTCAACGGGAAGATGACCGGTTTGTGAATGGATCATTACGGATCGGTAACCTTCGTCGCGAATCCGTCAAATACGCCCCCTAGGCGCGGCCCTGACCGTCAAAGAAGTGGGGACCGTACATGCTTTCGATCACGCATCCCGGCGCAGCGCGCCGGGCGTTCTATCGTGCCATCCTGATGGCCAGCGCCTGCGGCGGTCTGGCCGTTGCGCCCGCCCATGGGCAGGAAGCGCCGGCCGTTCCGGGCGAGGAAGAAGCGGGCGAGCAGATCGTCGTGAACGGATCGCGCCCGATCGTCGAATCCGAAGAAGCCGCGCTGCAAGTGCAGAAGATGTCGGATTCGCTGGTGGCCGTGGCCGCATCCGACAGCGTGGGGCGCTTGCCCGACCAGAACATCGCCCAGGCAGCCAGCCGCCTGCCGGGCATCGCGGTGGAGCGCGATCAGGGGCAGGCGCGCTATATCAGCCTGCGCGGCGCGCCGAAGAACTAGACCACGCTGTCGTTCGACGGGATCAACGTGGTCAGCCCGGAAGGGCGCAACGCCCGCTTCGATTCGATCCCGTCCGCCATCGCCGGCAAGATCATCGTGTCGAAGGCGGTAACGCCCGACATGCCGGGTGAGACCGTGGCGGGTAACGTCAACATCGTCACCCGCTCGGCGTTCGATTATTCCGGCTTCCACATCGCGGGCAAGGCCGGCGCGGGCGTGGCCGAATACGGCAGCCGTCCGCAGTACGAAGGATCGCTGGTGCTGTCCGACCGCTTCAACGTGGGCGGCGGCGAGATCGGCGTGCTGGTGTCCGGCTCTTACTACGAGCGCCGGATGATCACCGACAATTTCGAGCACGACTGGGAGCAGGTAAGCCAGGACGTGCGGCCGGGCTACGAAACCCGCTTCTGGACGCACGAAACCGAAAACAAGCTCTACCGCCTGACACGCAAGAACTGGTCGGTTTCCGGGCGGCTCGACTGGAAGCCGGACGCGAACAACACCATTTCGCTGCGGTCGATCTACACGATCTTCACCGACGACGAGGCGCGCGACAACTACCGCTTCGACATGGATGACCGGCAGGGCGATCTCGTCGCCAACAGCGCGGCGTGCAACGCCACTGTGAACACGGCGCCGACGACCTCCGGTTATGCCGACGTGTGTATCGGCAACACGCCGCTGAAGGGCACGATCTATGGCATCGACATCCGCCAGCGGTCGACGCTGCGCGCGTTCAAGCAATCGATCTTCACCAACACGCTGCAGGGCACGCACGCGTTCGGCGATGGCTGGACGCTGGACTGGCTGGGCAACTACACCGAATCCAAGGATGACCGTTCGGTGGTGGGCGAAGCTTCGTGGAACAGCCCCAACACGCGCAACCTGCGTCCTACCGTGGCCTATGATTTCACCGACCCCAACCTTTCGCCGCTGACGCTGTACACCACCACCCAGCTTTCCAGCCCTACGCGCTACACGGCCGGATCGCAGGTGACCGCGATCGATACCTTCACCAAGCCGCTGGCCACCTTCACGGTGCTCGACGCGGTGGACACCACCAAGGCCTACACCGGCCGGCTGGCGCTTTCGCGCGAAACGCGGTTCCTGGGCGCGGACGCCACGTTCAAGGCCGGCTTCCAGTTCGACCAGCGGACCAAGGTGGCCAACGAGAACCTGCTGACGCTGGATACGTCGGCGCAGTTCTCCGCCGCCGGCATCCCCACGGACTACAACCAGTTCTCGCTCGACACGGCGTTCATGGGCAAGATCCAGCCGGGCTATACGTTCCGCTATTTCGATACCGCGAAAATGCGCGCGGCTTCGGAAGCGGCGCGCAAGGTCGGCACGTTCGTGCCGCAGATCGCCAATAATTATAACGTGCGCGAACAGGTGTTCGCCGGCTACCTGATGGGCACGCTGCGCTATGACTGGGGCTCGATCGTCGGCGGCGCGCGGGTGGAGCACATCAAGAACCGCGGCATCGCCACCGGCATCACGGCCGAGGCCGACCAGACGCTCGTGTTCCCCAGCCTGCACGTCAACTACAACCTCGACGACACCAAGAAGGTGCGCCTGTCGCTCAACACCGGTGCCGCGCGGGCCGATTACGATCTGCTGCGTCCCAACGTGGTGATCAACGATGCCAACGAAACGATCTCCGGCGGCAACCCGGCGGTGAAGCCGGAACGCGCGTGGGGCCTGGACGGCTATTTCGAATGGTACGTGAAGCCGCAGGGCTACCTGATGGTTGGCGTGTTCTACAAGCAAGTGACCGATGTGCTCTACTCCCAGCGGCGCACGTTCGGTTCCGACGCGCTGAACATCGGTGGGGTGGACCGTTCGGGCTACATCTTCTCGGGCATCACCAACGGCGGCAGCGGGCGCATCTACGGCATGGAAGCGGCCGCGCAGTTCCAGCTGGAACCGTGGGCGGAACAGCTGGGCATCCCGTCCTGGATGGGCGGGTTCGGCATCAGCGCCAACGTCACCCTGAACAACAGCAGGGTCAGCAAGCCGGCGGTATATGACACGTCCGGCGCGCTGCTGGTGCCGGGGCGCAAGGTGCGCCTGCCGAACACCTCGGACCTCGTGTACAACATCGGCGGCTATTACGAGAAGTACGGCTTCTCGCTGCGGCTGCAGTACCAGCGGCGCAGCAAGTGGCTGGATGGCATCGCCGATACCCTGACCGACGCGGGCGATGCCTATTGGGCGGCGGACGACGAGATGGATTTCTCGGCGCGCTATGCCGTGAACAAGCATGTCGAGATCTACTTCGACGCCCAGAACCTGCTCAACCAGCCGGGCCGCCGCTTCGTCGATCCTTCGGGCATCCTCAACGCCAAGGGGATCAAGACCGGTGGCGCGATCGAGAACTACACGATCGAATGGGAACGCTTCGGCCGTCGTTACAGCGGCGGTATCCGGGTCACGTTCTGATGCTGCTGACGATCTGGAGCACCGCCGCACTGGCAGCAGCCGCGCCGCTGTCGATCCCCACCGTCGAAGTCACCGCGCGCGGGGAAACGGCGCCGGTGGCGACGGCGCAGGGCGATGCGGCGGACGATCCGGCGATCTGGCGCAATCCGGCGCGGCCGGGGGAAAGCCTGATCGTCGGCACCGACAAGAAGGCCGGGCTCTACGTCTATGGCATGGACGGCCAGGCGCGCGATTTCGCGGCGGCCGGGCGGCTCAACAACGACGACCTGATCGACATGGGCGCGGCCGGCGTGATCGTCGTGGCCAGCGACCGCAACGACGAGGCGCAGGCGAAGCTGCAGGTCTGGCGGCTCGATACCGCGGCGGCCAAGCTGCGGCCGCTGGGCGCGGTGACGGGCGGTGCTGGCGAGGCTTATGGCGTGTGCCTGCTTCGCGATGCGGCCGGGCTGACCGCGTTCTCCGTGCTCAAGCACGGGGCGATCGTGCAGGTGCGGATCGCGCTGGACGGCGCGACGCCGGCCGGCCGGATCGTGCGAACCATGCAGTTGCCGACCCAGACCGAGGGCTGCGTTGCCGATCCGCGTACGGGCACGCTCTACGTGGGCGAGGAAGACCGGGGCATCTGGGCGTTCGATGCGCGCGCGGATCGCCCCGCCGAAGCCACGCTCATCGCCACGGTCGATCGCGCGCACCTGTTCGACGATGTGGAAGGTCTGGCGCTGATGCCGGTGGGCCGCGACGGCGGCTGGCTGATCGCTTCGAGCCAGGGCGACAATGCCTATGCGCTGTTCGAGCTGCCGTCGATGAAGCCGGCGGGCCGTTTCCGCGTGGTGGCGGGGCGGTTCGGCGGCACCGAGGAAACCGATGGCATCGCCGTGATGCCAGGCAGCTTCGGCAAGGACTATCCCGCCGGGCTGTTCGTGGCGCAGGACGGGCACAACCAGCCCGCGCCGCAGAACTTCAAGCTGGTATCCTGGCGCGATGTTCTGGCCGCGCTGCGGAAAGTGCGCGGGCGTCGATGAGCCGCTGCGTGGCCGAGCGCCGGATTTGTCGGCGCGGTCGGGGTGCTAAAGCGTGGGCGACAGATGCTTGTGGCCGTGGTGGACGTGGTCGTCCGCATGGTCATGGCTATCGTCGGGCTGCACGCGCAGCAGGTTGATCGCGCCGAACCGCACGCCCCGTTCCGACCGGATGGCATCGGCGAAGGCGCGCACGGCCTGCGTCGGACCTTTCAGGATCACGCTTTCAAGACTGTGGTAATGATCGAGGACCACCGTGGTCCGCGCTGCGACAAGATCATGGTGGGCGTGCTGCATTTCCGCGAGGCGTTGTGGCAGCGCGCGCACGCGATGCTCCACGACATAGGACAGGTTGGCGACGCAGTGCTCGCCCGTGTGCGCTTCGCCGTGCCACTGTTCCAGCCCGCCGCGCACCAGATCGCGCACCGCCTCCGAACGGCTGGTATAGCCTTTTTCGCGTGCCATGTTGTCCAGCGAGGTGGCGAGGGTTTCGTCGACGGATATGGTGATGCGCTGCATGGCGGGGTCACGATGCCACCGGCGCGCGGGCCAGACAACCCGCCGCTGTCCTTTCCCCGCAGGCGCCCGCGGTATGGTCGCCGCCCTTTTGATCGATGCCAACGCCACCGGGAAAAAAGCTGCTAGGGTGGCGCCTTCGGATTCGCCGTATCACCGCATCGGGAGCCGCTTCGCATGACACAGATCATAGGTAGCAGCCTGTTTGTCGATGACCGCCCTGGCCGGGCCTGGGGATGGTTTGTGGGTGTGGGCGTGGTGCTGGCCATGCTTGGCGCGCTCGCGTCGGCCAATCTTATGTTCGCCACGCTGGCCGCGACCATCACCGTGGGCGTCATGATGTTCGCGGGCGGCGTGTTCCAGCTTGTCCATGCGTTCGGCGTGCGGCGTCAGGGGCGGACATGGTGGTGGGCGCTCTCGGGCCTGCTCTACATTGGCGCGGCGCTGGTCACGCTGGCCGATCCGCTGTTCGTTGCGGGCGTGTTGACGCTGTTGCTGGCGGCGAGCCTTGCCGCATCGGGGTTGGTGCGCGCCTATGTCGCGATCGCCACGCGCGAGCGGGGCTGGGGCTGGCTGCTGCTCTCCGGCCTCGTCAGCATCGGCGTGGCGCTGGTGCTGGCACTTGGCTGGCCGTGGAACACGATCTGGGTGCTGGGGCTCGTGCTGGCGGTGGACCTGTTCCTGCAGGGCTTCATGCTGCTTCTGGCCGGTTTCGCGTTGCGAACGGTCCGCCTCTGACCAGGCCTCTGGATGGTCCTGTGGATAAGCCTTTGCTGGCTTCCATGGTGGCCCAGGCGCGGGGTGTATGGCCGAGGCGGACCGGGAGGTTACGGGTTTGCCGTGCGAACAGGCGATAGGCGCGCGGGCTGAAAAGCACCGATCCACAGCCGTTATGCGTTTTGCCATTGCGGGCGCGGGAATGCCCTCCCATATCCTGCTCAAGCCCGGCGCCCTGATCCGGGACAGACGGAAAAGTTGCTGATGAATCTGTACCCCTTGCTTCCCCTGCGCGACATTGTTGTCTTTCCGGGCATGGTCGTGCCCCTGTTCGTCGGTCGCGCGAAGTCGGTCGCGGCGCTGGAAGCCGCGATGGCGGGCGAACGCGATATCTTCCTGCTCGCCCAGCTCGATCCCGGCTGCGACGATCCCGATCGCGACGACCTTTACGACACCGGCGTGATCGCCAAGGTGCTGCAACTGCTGAAGTTGCCCGATGGCACCGTGCGCGTGCTGGTCGAAGGCACGAGCCGCGCGCGGCTGGAAGCGCTGACGCCCGAAACCGGCGCCAACGGCGAAGTGCTGATGGCGCAGGTGGAGATCATCGACGCGATCGAGGCCGAAAGCACCGAGATCGAGGCGATGATGCGCCAGGTCGTCGAGCAGTTTGGTGAATATGCAAAGCTGTCGAAGAAGCTTTCGCCCGATGCCGCTGGCCAGCTTGGCGAGATCACCGAAGCGGGCCCGCTTGCCGACGCCGTTGCCGGTCAGATCGCGGCCAAGGTGTCCGACAAGCAGGCGCTGCTGTCCGAGAACGATCCGCTCAAGCGGCTCGAGATGGTGCTTTCCTTCATGGAAGGCGAACTCGGCGTGCTCCAGGTCGAAAGGAAGATCCGTGGCCGCGTGAAGCGGCAGATGGAGAAGACGCAGCGCGAATATTACCTCAACGAACAGTTGAAGGCGATCCAGTCCGAACTCGGCGGCAGCGACGATGGTGAAGCCAACGAGATTCAGGAACTGCAGGACAAGATCGACCGGCTCAAGCTGCCCAAGGAAGCGCGCGCCAAGGCGCAGGCGGAGCTGAAGAAGCTCAAGACCATGCAGCCGATGAGCGCCGAGGCCACGGTCATCCGCAATTACCTCGACGTGCTGCTGGGCCTGCCGTGGGGCAAGCGCAGCAAGCTGAAGAAGGATATCGCGGCGGCGCAGTCGGTGCTCGATGCGGACCACTACGCGCTCGACAAGGTCAAGGACCGCATCGTCGAGTATCTGGCCGTGCAGGCGCGCACCAACAAGTTGAAGGGGCCGATCCTGTGCCTCGTCGGCCCTCCGGGCGTGGGCAAGACCTCGCTGGGCAAGTCGATCGCCAAGGCCACCGGGCGCCAGTTCGTGCGCCAGTCGTTGGGCGGCGTGCGCGACGAGGCGGAAATTCGCGGCCACCGGCGCACCTACATCGGCTCGCTGCCGGGCAAGATCGTGACCAACCTGCGCAAGGCGGGCACCTCGAACCCGCTGTTCCTGCTCGACGAGATCGACAAGCTGGGGCAGGACTTCCGCGGCGATCCGGCGTCGGCGCTGCTCGAAGTGCTCGATCCCGAACAGAACGCCAAGTTCCAGGATCACTACCTCGAACTCGACGTGGACCTGTCGGACGTGATGTTTGTCTGCACCGCGAACAGCCTCAACCTGCCGCAGCCGCTGCTCGATCGCATGGAGATCATCCGGCTCGAAGGGTATACCGAAGACGAGAAGGTCGAGATCGCGCAACGCCATCTGGTGGGCAAGCAGGTCGAGGCGCACGGATTGAAGAAGGGCGAGTTCGAACTGACCGAATCCGGGCTGCGCGACCTGATCCGCTATTACACCCGCGAAGCCGGCGTGCGCACGCTGGAGCGCGAGATTGCCCGGCTTGCGCGCAAATCGCTGCGCCAGATACTGGAAGGCAAGGCCAAGGCCGTCACTGTGACGCCCGAAAATCTGGCCGACTATGCCGGCGTGCGCAAATTCCGCCATGGCGTTTCCGACGAGGAAAACCAGGTCGGCGCGGTGACCGGGCTGGCATGGACCGAAGTGGGCGGCGAACTGCTGACGATCGAAAGCGTGACGGTGCCGGGCAAGGGCGGCGTTCGCACGACCGGCAAGCTGGGCGAGGTGATGAGCGAGAGCGTCCAGATGGCGTTCAGCTTTGTCAAGGCGCGCAGCCCTGCCTATGGCATCAAGCCTTCGCTTTTCGCGCGCAAGGACTTGCACATTCACCTCCCCGAAGGCGCGGTGCCCAAGGATGGGCCAAGCGCGGGCATCGGCATGGTCACCGCGATGGTTTCGACCCTGGCCGGCATTCCCGTCCGCGCGGACGTGGCGATGACGGGCGAGGTGACCTTGCGTGGCCGCGTGCTGGCCATCGGTGGCCTGAAGGAAAAGCTGCTCGCGGCGTTGCGGGGTGGCATCAAGACCGTGCTGATCCCGGAAGAGAACCGCAAGGATCTGGCTGAAATTCCGGCCAATATCCGGGAAGGCCTTGATATCATTCCGGTAAAGCACGTGGATGAAGTGCTGGCGCTGGCGCTGGCGGCTCCGTTGGAGCCGATCGAGTGGACCGAGGCGGACGATCTGGCGAGCCAGCCGGGAGCCGCTGTGGGAGGCCAGCCGGCTTCCACCACCGCGCACTGACGGACCCCTTCGCGGGACGTCCGCGAAGCCGCAATCATCAGGGGGCGCATCTCCGCATGGGGGTGCGCCTTTCCTTTTGCGGGAAATGCGTTGGTTTTTGAGACAAATTCAACGTTTCTCGTTGCTTTTGTCTTTGACAGCGGATTCTTTCTCCGCTCAATTCCCGCGCACCCGAAAGGCGATTCCGAAACCGCAGTTTTCCCAAGAAAAGGTAGGGGGTTCCGCAATGAACAAAAACGATTTGATCAGCGCTGTCGCCGATGCCAGCGGCCTCTCGAAGGGTGATGCCACGAAGGCGGTGGAAGCCGTTTTCGAATCCATCTCCGGGGCGCTCTCGAAGGGCGACGAAGTGCGTCTGGTCGGTTTTGGCACGTTCTCGGTCGCCAAGCGCAAGGCTTCGACCGGCCGTAACCCGCGCACGGGCGAGCCGATGTCGATCAAGGCCTCGTCGCAGCCGAAGTTCAAGGCGGGCAAGGGCCTGAAGGACGCGGTGAACTGATAGCGAGCCGGGCCGCCGGGCGCGAACGGGTCGCGCCGGCAGAAGCCCGGCCATTGCTGGAAGTCTGACCACAGAAAAACCGCGCCGGTCATGTGATAGGCGCGGTT
Organism: Novosphingobium sp. EMRT-2; assembly: GCF_005145025.1. NCBI lineage: Bacteria > Pseudomonadati > Pseudomonadota > Alphaproteobacteria > Sphingomonadales > Sphingomonadaceae > Novosphingobium > Novosphingobium sp. EMRT-2. The sequence continues at coordinate 3,649,673 of NZ_CP039695.1, forward strand.
TTCCTTTTGGGGTTGAAGCTTATCGATCGAGCCGGATCAGCGCCGTCGGCATCGCGGCTGACCGGGCATCGACTTTCCAGTCCAGCCGCTGCCCGGCCGGATCGGGCCTGGCGCCTTCGTCGGTGTTGTTCGCCAGGATCGCGCCGTCGGTATGCAGCGTGAACGTGCCGTCCATTTGCGGCAAGGTGGAGCCGCCGCCCTTGGCCTTGTCCTTGGCCACTTCCGCCAGCATCGCCATGAGCGGGGATGCCGAGGCGCTGCTCGCAAAGGCGGGGGCGTCGATCCGCACGCTGCCATCGGCGCGGCGGATCATCGTGACGAAGGGCATCACCGCCGGCATCCGTTCGATCATGGGAAAGCTGAAATCGTGGTCGAGCCGACCGCTGACGGCATATTCCACCTCGAACCGTCCGTCGCCGCGATTGATCACCGATTTCCAGCCCGCCTGGCGTGACAGGCGTTCCGCGAACGCATCGGCGGCTTTCGGATCGGACGGGTCCAGCCCGCCAAGCCACGCCTTGGCCATGCGTTCGTTCTCCGCGTCGCGTTGCGCTGCCGCGGGCAGCGCGACGTCCCACGCGGCGCGCTGGGCGTCGACTTCGGCCTTGGTGCAGGGCCGGCTGGCGTCGCTGCCCTCATCCCGGCAGGGAGAAGGGGTGAACGGCTTCTTCTCGCCCACGCCGGACGGCTTGTCCTGCGCCAGCTTGGATAGCGGAAGCAGGAATATCTCCCCCTTGTAGCTGAAGCTGAACGTGCCGTCGCGGTGCAGGGTCAGGTCTGATCCGAACTTGCCGGGCAGCAGCATGCAGGCGGCCAGCACCAGCGATGTCAGTATCAGCAGCGCGCTGGCGACCAGACGTTTCGTGCTCACGGGCTCTCTCCCTTTCGGTTCAGTCGGCTGCACGCGTGGCGATCGCGTAGAGCGCGATCGCGGCGGCGTTGGACACGTTCAGGCTTTCGATCGCCGAGGAGATCGGCAAGCGCGCGATCGAATCGCAATGCTGCGCCACGTTGTGCCGAAGCCCTTCGCCTTCGGCCCCCAGCACCAGCGCGACGGGGCCGGTCGGCACCGCCTGCGGGAAGGCATCCTTGCCATCGCCATCCAGGCCGATCCGCCAGTATCCAGCTTCGGCGATGCTTTCGAGCGCGCGGGCGAGGTTCACCACGCGCACCCAAGGCACCGTTTCGAGCGCGCCCGAGGCCGATTTGGCCAGCGTGCCCGATTCGGGCGGGGCATGGCGATCCTGCGTGACGATCGCCGCCACGCCGAATGCCGCGCAACTGCGCAGGATGGCGCCCACGTTGTGCGGATCGGTGACCTGGTCGAGCAGCACCAGCGTCCGGCCGTCGGCCTCGTCCAGCACGTCGTCCAGCGCCACGTCGTCCAGCGGCAGGCATTCGAGCACCAGGCCCTGGTGCGGCGCGTCGCGCGCCACCAGCCGGCCGAGATCGGCGGCCTGGGCATATTCCACCGGCAGCGACGCGGGCAGTTCGGCGTCGTGATCGTCGAGCATCGCCTGGATCGCCTCGCGCGTGCCCCACAGTTTTTTCGCCACGCGATCGGGATTGGTCAGGGCCGCTTCGACGGCGTGGCGGCCCCACAGGCGCACGGTGCCCTGGCTGCCGCGTCCGCTACCCCGTCCGCCCTGCATCCGCCCCGCGCGGCCGCGCAGGGCGCGGCCCTTGCGCTGTCCGTCTTGCCGGGCTTCGCGATGATCGTGGGGAGCGGCCATGGAGAGTACCTTTATGCTGGAATGCGAAAATATCGTGTGCCTCCTGCCAGTCGCCCCATTGACAGGCAAGCGATGCTTCGCCAAAGGGGCCGCCTCTCGGCCGGACGGCCCCTTCGCGGGGGTCTCAAATCAGAGGCGGACCCGTTTCCGGGGAACCCTCGCACCGGCAGCACTGGTGTGGACAGGTGGCCGAGTGGTTAAAGGCAGCAGACTGTAAATCTGCCCGCGCAAGCGTACGCTAGTTCGAATCTAGCCCTGTCCACCACCGGCCTTTCCTTAGCAAAATCAGCCTTTTGCAAGGGAAAGGCGCGGTTTGCGCCGTGGGGGCGAATCGGTGCCCGTGTGTAGTTCTGGTGCAATCGTGTCGAGAAAACCGGTCTCGATGGCCTCAATCGACTTGTCGATATGATCGTCGGTCAGGTGCACATACCGCATCACCATCGCGAGCGTCTTATGCCCGCTGATTCTCTGGATCGTGGGAAGGTCCACGCCAGCCATGACAAGGCGGGTAATCCCGGTGTGGCGCATGACGTGCGGCGTCACCTTTGCAGGGTCCAGCTTGGCGCGAATGACTGCCCGCTGAAACTGGCGGTCCATATCGCGGCGGTGCGGCGTCTTGGTGTCGTCGCGGGTGGCCGGGAACAGCCAGACCTCACCCTTCGGCCGGCGCTCACGTTCCTTGCGCAGCGTGTCGGCGAGCGTCGCCGTGATAGGTTGGACGCGCTGGCCGGCCTTCGCCCTCGGAATGTCGATTCGCCTGCGGTCAAAGTCGATGTCGTCCCATCGAATGCGCAGGATTTCGCTATGCCTCATGGCGGTGTTCAGACCGATTGCGACAAATAGCCAGGTCGAAGCGTCCTGATCCCCTGCGGCCCCTTTGAACAAGGCTTCGGCGTTGGCCTCGGACAAGACCACGATCTTCTTGCGCGGTTCCTCGGCCTTCTCGATCTTGGGCCGGTCTGTGTCCTTGATCCATTTCCAACCGACCATGGCCGTCATCATGTGGGAGAGGGTCGCAAGCTCTCGGTTGACCGATGCCAGCTTGGCGCCGTCGTCCAGCCGCTTGCGCTGGTAGTGCTTCACCAGAAAGGACGTGATCTTGTCGGCGCGGTGCTTGCCGAAATAGGGCGATAGGTATTTGTCCACGTTCCGCCGCTTGTTGGGCAGGTCGTGGAATCCCTTCTGTCCCTCGGACAAGGTTTCCTCAAGGCGTTGTAGGTACTCCGTCGCGGCCTCTGCGAATGTCCTGTGCGTCTTGCGCCCGGTGGGCAGGTCAAGGCGATCCTCTCGGGCGCGCGTGCGCAACGTCTCGATGGCTCGCTCTGCCTGCTCTCTGGTCACGCCCTCGCTCTCGCGGCCGATGACGCGGTGCACGCGCTGCCGATCGATCATGACGTTGACGCTGTAACGAACGTCGCCGCTTGTCAGCCGCTCGGCGGTTATGCCGTGTTCATGGATGCGCTGGCCCTTTTCGAGCGCGCGAATCGCTGGGCGGGTGAGGCGGGAGAATTTAAGCGCCATACTTATTCGTCAGCGTAATGCTGAAACAATGGAATGTCTGTCGTACCGGGCACCTCAATTGCAAGCGCTTCTCGAAGGGAGCGTATGCGGGCCGCGCTGTCGATAAGCAGGCCAGGACATCCTTGGGCAGAAGACAACACTTGCGCCAAGTCAGCACCGCAACTGTATGCGGTATGGGTCGGGCTATCTGCGCTCGGCGTGGTGTCACTATCCGAGGACAGGTGATCAAGCGCGTTGATGCGCAGGTGCATATAGAATGCGCGCCCCTCGATCGCCATCTTTTCGGAGAAACGGCCAGTACCATCACTGGCGTATAATGGAGCAGTAGCGAAGCGGGCCGCGATGAGGGCAGGCGGGATGCCTGCATTGAGCATATCTAGGTAGAGTTGGAATTCGCAGATCTGCCATGTGGAATAGGCGGCGCGGCTTCCCCGTCCGGTGTTAGTGCCGGCAGGCAAACCCAACTTTTGCAGTTGTTGCAAGCGCGCGACGAACGTCTTGCGCTTCCCATCGGCGATACCGAATGCGCGGGCTAGCACAGCCTCCACTTGCTTGAATGAAAATGCCGGAGAACCTTCCGGAATGAGGCGGTAGCTTTCGGTAGTCATCGGCGTACTCCAGATTTCTACGGATACCTATCCGTTTTCTCTTGACCGCGCAACACGGAATCGCATAGCTCCGTATCACGGATACTAGTCCGTTTCCGTGGAGATCGATGATGAGTGCTTCCTTTGAACAAGTCCGGGTGAGGGTTCTTCCGGATGGCCGTGTTTCGCGATCGGACGCTGCGGCTTTCTTGGGTCTGACCCCAAAAACGCTGGCAGACTACAAGTCTCGTGGGATTGGACCATGTCCTCGTAAGGTCGGGGGCAGGGTGTTTTATCGCCTCATTGATCTCGAAGCATTCCGAGATACCGGCGCACGGGAGGCTTGAGCAATGCCCCGAAAGCAAAACCCGACCGCCAAGGGCGACCGGGTTCTGTGGAATAGCTTGGCCGGCGGTTCCACCGAAACCCTTACTCTCTCCGCCTATCGCGCTCAATACCTGATCGGTATCCGCCCGGAACTCGCCACGATGGCAGCCGCGCTAGCGTTCGGGGGAGGTGCCTATCATGGCTGATCCCTTCCTCCGCTTCCCCGATGCCGCACGCGCCTTGCTGGCGGTCGATTCCCTGTCCGAGAAGGAAGGGCAATTCTGCGGCGGCCTAGCCTATCGCACCGCACCGCTCAGCGAAAAGCAGGCGAACTGGCTGCGCATCCTGCTCGCCCGGCATGGTCTGCCCGCACTGGCAGAGGGAGGCGACGAATGAAGGCGCGCCGGCCTTCTCAGAGCAAGCAGATCACGCAAGCCGGTAATCGCATGGCAGCCCTCACCGCCGTAGCCCTGTGCCGTCTCGACAAGCTCGATGCCGGTCTGATCGCGCGATGCCATGGCCTTACACTGTCCGAAGTCGAGGATATGATTGCCGCGCGTCGAGAGCGGGAGGCAGCGCATGGGCTGGGCTGACCTCGAAACCTCACTGGACCCACAGCCACTGTTCCGCGTGGAAGGGCCGGACGGGGAACGCAGCTGGTCTGAGATCGAGCGGGTCGTGCGCTTCCGTCGCCTCATGCGCGATCTGGCGCCAGCCGTACTGGTCTGCGCAATCCCGAATGCCGGGCGGCGCAATCCAAGACAGGCGCGCCGCGAGGGCATTCAGGGCGGCGCTTTCGACTATCTCGTCGCCTGGGGCATCCGCCAGATCGCGTTCCCCGAGTTCAAGGGCTACGATGCACGTGGCCGCGCCGGCACGCTGTCCGATGCCCAGATCGACTGGGGCAACCGGATGTACCTGCTCGGGCATCACGTCGGCTGCTTCTTCCGTCCCGAGACTGCGATCGGCTGGCTGCGCGATTGTGGCGCACCGATCAGAGGGGGCGAGCATGGCAAGCGCGCCTGACCTTCGCTCGATCGCGGCGGCCCTTGGGGGCGAGGTCAGCGGGAATCGCGTCCTCGTACCCACTGACGGGCATTCCAAGCGTGACAGGGGGACGGTCATCACGCTGAACCCGGACGCCCCTGACGGTGTTCTCGTACACAGTTTCAACGGTGGCGATGCGCTGGCCGTGAAAGATGAACTGCGCCGCCATGGCCTGCTGCCAGAGCGTCCAGAAAGGCAGGGTATGCCTAAGCCGCAATGGCGGGAAACCGGCTGCTACGAATACGACGATGGGGTTGGCAACACGGTCTATCGGACCAAGCGCCTGGAAGCCACGGGTCATAACAAGCGGTTTGTCGCAGAGCGATTCGAAGCCGGCCGATGGGTCAACGGCCTCGGTGCCCTGCCCCGCGTTCTCTATCGTCTGACCGATCTGCAGAATGCTGTCGCGATAGCGAAGGACAAGGCCAACGAACCGCCTCTTGTCTATTTCGTGGAAGGCGAACGCAAGGCCGACAAGCTCATCTCGATGGGGTTTGTTGCCACGGCCATTGCCTTCGGGGCGAATGGGTGGCAGCGAGAATATGCTGATGCGCTGGCGGGCCTGTCCGTGGTCGTGCTGCCCGACAATGATGATCCGGGCCGCAAGTTTGCCGAGACGGTCAAGGCGGCGGTGGAAGATGTGGGCGGTACAGCCTGCATCGTCGATCTGCCGGGATTGCCCGCGAAGGGCGACATCATGGATTGGAATGGCACGGCGGACGATCTGCGCACCCTGACGGACAAGGCGCTATCCGGTTCGTTGATGCCGCTGCCAATGCTCGATCTTGCAGCGCTCGCCTCGCGCCGCGCGGAACCCGTGCGTTACGTCATTGAGCGCATTGCACCGGAAGGTGAGGTTACACTGCTCTACGGACCAGGCAGCGCCGGAAAGAGTCTGTTGGGTCAGCAATTCGCAACATGTGCGGCGGCGGCTATACCGTGCCTTGGTTTATCAGTGGCGAGCGGTCCTGCGATCTATCTCACGTGCGAAGATGACGAGAACCAGTTGCATTGGCGCCAGCAACATCTTTGCGAGGCACTGGGAATTGAAATGTCGGCTCTGTCCGGCAAGCTGTTCCTGTCGAGCCTTCGCGGCGAGCTAGGCAACGAGCTGGCGAACTTTTCTGGCGACGGCCAGATGAGTCTGACGCCGGCTTATCACCGTCTTGTCGCGACTCTGCACGCGACCGGCGCCCGGCTAATCATCCTCGACAACGTAGCCCACCTGTTTACGGGCAATGAGAACGATCGCGGTGACGTGACGCGCTTCGTCAACGTGCTGAACCGGCTTGCCATGGAGACTGGAGCGGCGATCATCTTGGTCGGCCATCCGAACAAGGCTGGCGACGAATGGAGCGGCTCGACCGCATGGAACAACGCGGTACGCTCGCGGCTTTGGCTTGAGCACGACGAAGAAGCCGACGTGCGGACCCTGTCATTGCCAAAAGCGAACTATAGCCAAAAGGGCGATGTCGTGCGCTTCCGGTGGCTGGACTGGGCGTTTGTGCGCGATGAGGACATCCCACAGGATCGGCGCGAAGCGATTGACGATGTCATTCGCGCCAATGCCCAAAATGCGGCCTTCCTTGCCTGCCTGGATATACGCAATGCGCAAGAGCGGCCGGTGTCGGAAAGCCCTGCCTCCCGGACCTATGCCCCAAAGGAATTTGCGGCGATGGACGAGGCGAAGGGCTTCAAAAAGCCTCAACTTGAGGCCGCGATGGATCGCCTCTTCCGCAATGGCGAGATCGAGGTGGGGCTAGTTTGTCGGACAGGCAGAAAGGATCGCTTCGGGGTTCGTCGGGTGTGCGCTGACCTGCGCGCCGACCCCGCGCCCACACCGTGCGCCGACCCCGCGCCGACCCCGCGCCGACCCGCGCCCCCACACACACCCTATACTACGTATAGGGAGGGCGAGGCCCTTGGGGCCGCCTCGCCCTCCTCTCCGGACGGAGAACTGGACTGGTCGGATTCAAACTCAGGAGCCGCTTGGCATGACTACGCCCGCTGATAATGCACCGAAAAAACAGCGCGGGCGCCCGTTCCAGAGGGGCCGAAGCGGCAATCCCGCCGGCAAGGCGAAGGGAACGCGCAACCGGGCGACCATGGCCTGTGAGGCGCTCCTCGACGGCCAGACGGAACAGTTGACGCAAAAGGCAATCGATCTCGCGCTGAAAGGCGACGTGCAGGCCTTGCGGATCTGCATGGACCGGATCGCGCCTCCGCGCCGCGACCGACCTGTCGTGTTCGAGTTGCCCAAGGTGGAGGCTGCGGCTGATCACCCCGTGGCGCTAGCCGCGATCATGGCAGCAGTGGCGTCAGGCGACCTCACGCCGACCGAAGGCCAATCGCTCGCAGCGATGTTGGCGGAACACAGGAAAGCACTGGAGACAGCCGACATCGAGACGCGGCTGGCGGCATTGGAGGCAAACAATGGCAGGTGAGATGCGGCGACGGCTGATCGCACTCGAACGCAGCTCGAACAGCAGCGATCGGCGCCCCAGCCAGATAGAGATCGACGCTGCGGTGGCGAGATGTGATCCCGACCGGGTAGAAGGGAGATTGGTTGATGCCTATCGCCATGTGCTCAATCACGCGGCCCCTTGGTTGTCCCGGGTAATGCTGCACAGCGATCCCGAGGATTTACTGCTGTGAGCCGCGATTTCACTCGGCGGCTTGTGTCGCTCGAACGTCGTAGCCCCGATGGCGATGGCGTCCTCGTCGTAATTGAGGGAGGCTGGACGAAGATATGCTACGGAGGGAAGGCCGTGTTTGCACTGCCGAACAATGGGCGTGAGAAATGACCGTCCGGGACGCTGCTTGCTCAGCCTTACAAATTGGCGTAACGAACGTTAGCCAGATTTGTAAGGATAGCGAGACCATGCGGGCAGTGGCTTATTACCGTGTTTCGACGGCTGCGCAGAGCCGTTCCGGATTGGGTCTTGAGGCTCAGAGGGCAGCCGTGGAAAGCCTATGCTCGTCGCGAGGGTGGGAACTGACTGCGCCGCCCTTCACGGAGGTCGAGAGCGGGAAGCGTGACGATCGGCCGGAACTCGCGAAGGCTCTGCACCGCGCCAAGGTGACCGGCGCAACGCTGGTGGTTGCCAAGCTGGACCGCCTCTCACGCAACGTCGCGTTCCTCGCAGCACTGCAGGAGAGCGGCGTCCGGTTCGTCGCTGCGGACATGCCTGAGGCGAACGAACTCACCGTGCACATCATGGCTGCGGTGGCCCAGGCTGAGCGCAAGGCAATATCGAAGCGCACCAAGGAAGCCCTGCAGGCCGCAAAGGCGAGAGGCACATTCACAAAGGCCAATGGTGATCCGTACAAGTCAGGCCAGCGCCTCGGCAACCCGAACGGAGCTGCCGCGCTACAGCGCGCCGGGAAGGGCAATGGAAAGGCAATCGAGACTGTGCGGGCCGAAGCCGCCCAACGGGCTGAGGAGCTTCGCCCGATCGTCGATGACATGCGCGCTCGGGGTATCGACACGCTGTCAGGGATCGCGGCGGGCCTGAACGAAGGTGGGTTCGTCACCCCGCGCGGCGGTAGGTGGCATGCGTCGAGTGTGCGCAATTTGGTAGCGCGGCTGGCCTGAACCCTGGTTCCAAGCGGACACGATCGCGTTGGCTTCGCGGATGATGGCGTCGTGGGCGCTTTCCGGCTCGATAGCGGACTTGATGTCCACGACTTTAGGCTTGGGGTTGAGCGCGCGGCGCACCGTTTGCGTATTCAGGCCTGTGGCCTCTGCTACTTCCGTGACGATCGCCTTTGGTCTGCCAACTGGGCGCGATAATTGTTTATCATTTTGACAAACAATTACCTCATCCCGCTGCCTCTCCAGCAATTCCGCATACCGCCGGATATGCTCGTCGCGCTGCTCTTTGGTCAGGTCGCAGCGGTGCAGGTTCTCCGCGATCTCGCATAGGCCGCCCTGCTCTTTCCCGCCCGGCGGGGGCTGGCGATTTCCACTATCCAGCACTTTTTAGTGGCGGCCGCCATGTCTGGAGACGGCCGGTGGTGTCGTGCGTAGACATATGCCCACACATGAACCGCGAATCGTCGGAAAGCTTTTGACGGCGGTAACCGTCACGAGCGCGGCCCTGCACCAATATCGGCATGCTGGAATGCCGACGCTCAGACGGACGAGTTCACGACACCGGCACTATCCGCCCACGTCGGCCTTGCCCCCGTGATTTTCGGGAAACCTACATCAGGCTCGGTTGGGACGGAATCGTCGAACACTACCGGGCGAATTGGCGTTGCATCCGCCGATGGATCAACGAATGCGGGAGGGAAGAGTTGAAGAAGGCGCGGGCGGACTATGTGCGCGAGCGCGGGAGAAAGATGTTGCACACAGTTCCGGTAGACCAGTGCACGGCGGACAGGGTTGCGCGCCGGGGGCATATCGTCCGCGAAACACTGTCGTCCCGATGCTGAGCATTCGGCATTTTTCATTCTGACGGCGGTAAAACTAACTGCACTGACAAGCAACGCTCCTCCCGTTCGGCACTCCGCCGACCGCCCCATGTCCGGTCACAGTGATCGGCACCGGGCCAGCCAGGAGAAGACGCCAATGTCGTTTATCGACCCTCACGGTAAGACCGTCCCCCCGCACATCGCCCTTGATGCTTCCGGCCAGCTTCGCGCTGGTTTCCGTCGCGCTGCGGCTATTCTCGCCCCCGGCGAGAAAGTTTCCTTCGATGCCACTGTGCATGATGCTGCACCTGCGGCGGGAGTCGTCTTCCTGACCGACGCGGGCAAGCCTTTCATTTCGCCGTCGCAGGCTCGCCAGGCGGAAATCATGGCTGATATTGCGGCCACGTCCGCAGCCCTGCGGTACGTCAATGACCAGAATGTCGCGCAGAGCGTGGCAGCGGCCATCGCCGATCGCGCCACCGGTTCCCGGGCTGAGGATGTCAGTGCAATCCGCGATGCCCGCTATACTGGCGCTGCGGTTGCCGCCTCCGCGCCATCGAGGGCGTTCGCCGACAATTCGCACGTCGTCTCCGCCATCCGCGCCGCGCGCTACCTCTGAGGTCCCGACATGGCAAAGCCCCTGAACGAGCGCCTCACCAAGGCGCTGACCAATGCTGCTGCGCGTAGCGCTGAACTTGAGGCCCTGATCGGCGAGGCAACCGCAGAACGCGAGCGCCTCAGCGGGATCATGGCGCAGGCCAACGATGACGCGTTGAACCTTGGCCTCAGCGATGAGGATCGTGACGCAGCCGGCGCCCGCGCCGATCGCGCCCGCCGCGACATCCTCGCGATGAGCAAGGTGGTCGCCAACCTTGAGACCATACTCGCAGCCCGTGTTGCGTCGGAGCAGAAGCAGGCAGTGGCCGGCCGCCGCGGCGAACTGCTTGCGGAACGTGATCGCATCGCCGCGGCCTTGCGCGCCGAATGGCCCGACATCGAAGCGCGCATTGTCAGTCTGCTGTCTGCGGTGACCAGCAACGCGTCCGCGATGAAGGCCGCCGGCATCTACGAGGCGGATGCGGAGGCGGTGGCGCGCGACCTTCCCGGAAACTTCACCAAAGGCTCACTGCTATTCCGGCAGTTGTCCAAGATCGCGCTGCCATCCTTCGCCAACGGGCATGAACTGGCGTGGCCTGCTCCTGAGCGACCGGCGAAACACTGGACCGAACAGGTTGCCGAAGGGCGGAAAAGGCAGGTCGAAGCCCAGCGCCGCCAAGATCGGGCAGAGGCCGAAGCATGGGCGGGCTACTCCGTTTCCGCAGGCGCGATCAAGCAGATGACGGAAGTCAAAGGGCGCGATCCCAAAAGTGGCGTCGAGACGGGCTTCACGCTCTACCCTGAGGACATCATCGGCGCATTTCGCACTGACAACAGCGCTCGCACGATCCGGCTGCACGCAAATGCAGCGGAACGGCTGCGCCGCCTGGGTGCGAGCATCGAGCCGGTTTCATGATCAGTTTCCGCGCGGTCAGTTTTGATCGTCTTCCCGCTGCGGAGTCGGGGGCAGTCCAAGTACCGGGCTGCCCCCGGCGCACCCAAGGTTCCTTACAGCACGCAGGAAAGGAAACCGTATGTCCAAAGTCCTCAAGGTCTTATCGGTCGTAGCGACCATCGCGTCATTCATTCCGGGCATCGGTACGGCCATAGGTATTGGCGCGAAGGCGTTGATGGCGATCGGCGTCGAGCGCTTTGAGGTTCTCAGCTGGGGCGATAGGGTTGGCGAGGTGATCCGGCCGATGGGAGTAGCGGCATGAAGGGGCGCTACAAGCATCTCCTCTCCGTGGCGGCGAATATGGAGCATGTTTGCCGTGGGTAGGGGGCCACGCGATACCTTTCGCGGCCGGATGCACGGCTATGGGTCTAGCGGTTTCTGGAAAGCCGTTGGCGAAGGCCTCTACGAATGTGCGGATCACGTTCGCGCGGAAGCTCACCGGTCAATCACAGCGGGCTCGCAATCCGGTAAGAACCATAAGCCATCCGCGCCGGGTCAGCCTCCAAACAATGACACTCGCACCCTGGCTGATAGTGGTCACGTCGTCCAGCCCGGCCCGACTGAGGCGCGTGTAGTCTTTGACGCCCCTTATGCTGATGATCTCGAATTCGGCACGTCGAAGATGGCTGAGCGTCCGTTCTTGCGACCAGCGCGCGACAAATTTCGTCCCAAAGCCCTTGAAGTCCTCCGCAAGCGCATAAACGCGGCGCTCCGGACAGAATGAAGGATTTGCACATGACCTATCCCACTGAAGTTACCATGCCCTTTGCCGATGGATCGTACAGGTTTTTCTTGCCCCAAAGGCAGGTTTCTGAGTTCGAAGAAAAGCACGGAACCATCTGCGGGCTAGAGTTTAACTTGCGTTCCTGCATTATGATGAATGGGGAAGGTCACGCTATTTTCTCTGGAGGCGGCGCCGCTGAAGCTCAACAAATTCGTGATCTGATCCGCGCCGCGTTGATCGGCGGAAACAAGGCGGTGGTTGACGACAAAACCATCGAGGTCGGTCCACAAGCAGCACTGGCACTGGTAGACAGGTACGTCTATCCGGCCCGTCCTCTCGGCGAGAGTGCGGCATTGGCTTGGCGAATTCTTGGCGCCGCGATCTACGGGAATCAATTGGGAGAAGTCGCGGCGAATACCGCTGCCGCCGATCCGCAAAAGGCGGGCCAAGCCGATGAGTGAGGTCGACCCCCTCATCTTCGAGTTTCAAGCCCGGGTGAATGGCTATCTGTCCGATCTCCGCTCCACAACCACATCAGTAGACAAGATGCTTGGCCTACAAGAGGCGCGCTACAAGCACCTTGAGGGCGAGATCAGCCGTTCCAGCGGGGAAATATCCTCGCACATCAAAGGACTGGCATCCGGATTTGCCGCGTACTTCTCGGGCCGCGAACTGGTTGGCCTGCTCGATGGGTTCACGCGCCTTCAGAATAACCTGAGAGTTGCAGGCGTTGCCGGCGACCAGATGAAAGAGGTTCAGGACAGGCTCTTTACGTCTGCGCAGAAGTACGGCGTCGAGTTGGAAGGGCTGTCCTCCCTGTTCTCGACCCTGACGCAGGCCAGCAAGGAACTTGGAGCAACGCAGCAGCAGATATTCGGGATCACCGATGCCGTATCCGCTTCGCTCAAGATTCAGGGATCGTCCGCCGAGGAAGCCCAGGGCGCATTGCTCCAGCTTGGGCAGGCCTTGCGCGGCGGGAAGATTCAGGCCGAGGAATACAATTCGCTGCTTGACGGCATGTTTCCGCTGTTGGAAGCGGCGGCGGCCGGCTCTACGCGCTGGGGCGGCTCGGTCGCCAAGCTGACCGCCGATGTCAAAAAGGGCACCGTCACCAGCCAGGAATTTTTCACGGCCATTCTGGATGGCTCGAAAATCCTTGAGGATCGGGCGGCGAAGGCGAGCCTTACGCTATCCGCCGGGTTCACCACGCTGAACAATGCCCTTACGGTTTATTTCGGGGAAGCCGACAAGGCCAACGGTGTGTCTGCCGCGCTGGGCACAGCAATGAGCAAGATCGCCGATAATCTGGATACGCTGATTCCGGCGCTGGCGGTGATAAGCGGGATCATTGTTGCCAGGTACGCAGCCGGGCTCGCGGTCGCAACGGCTGCCACGATCGCGAAAGCTGCCGCTGATGAGCGCGCCACACAGACTGCTGCGGCGCACGCGGCGATGCAGGCGCGTTTGAATTCAGTCATGCTGGGCACATCGGTGAGTGCAGAAGCCGCAGCGGCTTCAGTGACCTCCCTGAGTGTAGCATCCGGCCTTGCGTCGCGCGCGGGAACAGGATTGCTTGGAGTATTCGGCGGGTCTCTCGGGCTGGCTGTAACCGCTTTGACGGTGGCTGTAGGTTACTTCGTAGTCAAATCAGCGGAGGCGTCGGCTGCATCCGAAGAATTGGCAAGAAAGGCGGAAGAAAGCCAGGGCAAGCTTGAACGTCTGGTTTCTAAACTAGACAAAGCCGGCATCAAAACTGAAGATCTGACGCGTGCGGCACAGGCGGCCGTGCCGGGAATAGACAGCGCAGCGGCAGCCTATGACCGGGCTGCGAAAGCGGCTGAACGATTGGCGGAAAAATCTGGCTTGGCGGCAATCAAAATGGCGCAGATGCGCATTGTCGAAGAGCAAGAGAGGCAGCGGGACCTGAAGAGCCAGCTTGATCGGGCAGGCACCTCACGCGGCGGAGCGTCGCCCGCTTTGGTTATCTTCCGGGGCAGGACAACCAGGTTCAAACTATTGAAGGCCAGATTCAGGCCTCAAAACAGGAGGAAGCGCGGCAGCGCGCGATCCTCATTGGCGTTTCTAGAGCCGCTCAGAATGGTATATCCCTTGAGGATACGCCAACGCCAGCCACGCCAATTGCTGGCAAAACGAAAAGGCTAAGAAGCCAACTGGCCCATCGGCCATGGAGATCAAGGCCCGCTTCGACGAGGAGATGGCCAACCTCCTGCAACAGACCAATTCGGCCTACGGTTCGGTCGCAACGTCTGTCGAACAGCGCGCCGAACTGGAAACCCGTAATGTGGAACTCGCTCGCTGTAGCGCGACGATTACGGAGTCCGGTCGGCGTCAATTATGATGGCCGATAGGTGGCCGCGCCGGTTGGTGAATTCTGGCTACCATTTGCTGTTGCGGGGAGCAACCGTCGAGCGACAATTACGACGCTGGGTAATTGTCGCTGACGCTGGCCGGAAGCGAGGGTCTGAAGCGCATGGGATGGTTGGCATGTAATTGCCGCTGGCGACAATTACCCGTTGCCTCAGCAAGGGTGCTCCCGAGCGCGAAGCCAGCGACAATTATGATGGCCGGTCCGGGGCGCCATTCGGCGGGTCGTAATCGCCGGCGTTGATACGGGCGACGGCGGAACGTTTGCGGTAGCTTTCGCCGTTCATCTCGATGATGATCGAGTGGTGCACGAGGCGGTCGATCGCGGCGACAGTCATAGCGGGATCAGGGAAGACGTTGTCCCATGCCGAAAATGGCTGGTTGGCGGTAATGGCGAGCGAGTGGCGTTCGTAGCGGTGGGCGATGAGCTCGAACAAGGCGCTGGTCTCGACCTGGTCCTTGCGGACGTAGGACAGATCGTCGAGCACGATGAGATCGAACTTGTCGAGCTTGTCGAGCATGGCGGGTAGGCTGAGGTCGCGGCGCGCGGACTGGAGCTTCTGGACCATGTCGGTGGTGGAGCAGAACAGGACGCGCCGCCCCGTGTCGATGAGGGCATGACCAATGGCAGCAACTGCGTGCGTCTTGCCGGTCCCGCTCTGGCCGAACAGCAGCAGGTTGCCGCCGCTCTCGATCCAGTCGTCACCGGCGGCGAGGGACAAGAGGTGCGGTTTGCGGATGCCGGGGGCTGCGTCGAAATCGAAGGTGGCGAAGGTCTTGCCTGCGGGCAAGCCGGACTGGTCGCGATGGCGCTGGATGCGCCGGGAGGAGCGATCGGCCATCTCGATCTCGAGAAGCGAGGCCAGCAGGTTGGCGGCCGGCCAGCCATCGCGATCGGCGGTGTCGGTGAGGCGCTTCCAGTTGCGGTTGATACTCGGCAGGCGCAAGGCCTTGAGCAGGGTAGGCAGCACGGCGGCGGCCTGGTCCTTGGTGCGGGTCATCAGTACACCTCCCCGCTGGCGATCAAGCTGTTGTAGCTGTGCAGATCGGGAGGCGGGATAGTGACATCGCGCTGCGATCTTGCGGTTGGCAGGAACTCGTCCCTGAGCGCATCGACATCGGGCAAGCGCCCTCTGTCGAGTGCCTCATCGATCCGCCGGGCCAGCACGTCGACACAGTCGCCCCTGGCGGCGATATCGAGCAGCGCGACGGCATCGCGGCAGGCCTGCCGTCCATCGAGTTGGGCATCGAAGGCTTGCCAGGCCCGCCGGTAGGCGTGATCGGGGAACAGGGCTTCGCGGTAGACGAGGTTGCGCAGCGCACCAGGCTTGCGGCGCAGGTTACCGATCATGTGCCGGAAATCGATGCTGTGCCCCCGGTGGGGATGGCTGATCCGCACACGCGGCGTGGACATTACCCTGTCCGGACCGAGGAAGAGCTCAATGCGATCGTCAAAGAGATGCGCGTTGAGGCGCCGTCCGACGAGGCGGGAAGGCACCGAATAGGTAACCCGATCGATGGCGACGGTGCCGTTGCGGGTGACATCGACGGTGACCATGGCGAAATCGGTGGTTCGCCTTGCGGGCAGCGCCTTGAGTACCCTGCGTTCTGCATCGATGTGCGCAGCATGCCGCCGGTTCTGTCTGGCGACCTGCGCCTCAACGAACTCGCGCCAGGCCTCGATGCTGACGAAATCGCGGCTTCCCCGCCGGCGTAAGGCCTGATCGAGCCGTCGCTTGAGATGGGCATGGGGACCTTCGATCGATCCGTTCTCGTGCGCCTCGCCGCGGTTGTTGCGGGTAGCGAGCATGCCGTAATGACGGCACAGCTCGTCATAGCTTCGGGTAAATCCCGCTGCGCATCGGCGTCGAGGTTTTTGTAGGCGGCTGACAGGGAATCGCTGCGGTGTTCGGCCGGCGCGCCGCCCAGCTTCCACAAGGCATCCTGCAGGTGCTCCGAAAGGGCGGCAAAGCTCTCCCCGCCCAGCACGACAGCCGCATGCTCCCAGCCACTCGCCGCCAAGCGGAAGTGGTAAAGGCGATAGGCCAGGGTCTCGCCGGCAACGGTGACCTTGAGACTGTCGCATACGTGAAATCCGACAGGCCCTGCCGACCGGCTCATGATGCTGCGGGAAGAAGATCTCCTTCTCGCCGCCGTGCAGTGCCCGCCAGCGGGCGATCCGGCGTTCAAGTGTTCGTCGTATCGCATCGGGAACAGCATCCTCGCCGAACTCGTTCCTGGAGCGTCTCGAAGACCGTGACGGCAATGATACCGTCGATCTGGAGCAACTCCTCGACGCGTGGCCAGAATGGCTCGAGCGGATCGGCGCGGGTGCGCCAGTGGCGCTCCTTCTTCTTCTGGGACGGAAGCTGCGGATCGTTCTCGATCCGGCGTGCGCTGCGCTCGCTGATACCGGCCTTGGCAGCCGCGACGGCCTGGTGTTTGGCGACGATGGGTCATGAAGAGAAATACCTGCTGATCGGAAATGTGGTGGCCCGGCATCGCAAACCCATCGCTCGTTGTTCGATGAGTGTTCCGATACCACCGCCGCCACAGCCCCGATCAGCCCCCCGAAAGAAGGGGAAAAAGATCGCCACCGGTTGTCTGGTCCGCTCTCCGGTCGGGCTACGCCCCTCCCTACGATCAGCCCAGACAACCGATCCTACCGGCCATCATAGTTGCCGCTCAACCGGCCATCGTAGTTGTCGCCACGCACGCTCGCATCCGGACGCGAGCGGGAATCAACGCCGACAAGCACTACAGCGATGCGCAGAAGGCTGCCCTGAACGAGCAGGTGGAATACCTTGCTGAGGCGGAGCGGCAGAGGATCGAATTCCAGAAGCGCGCTGAAATCGAGCGTGACACCGCAGACCTCGCTGACCAGCAATACAACATCCAGCGGGATGCATTGCAGGCGCAGGGTGATCTTGCCGACAGCGCTGCTGAACGAAAGCGTATCGCGCTCAAGATCATTGATCTAGAGGATCAGTACCAGCGATCGATGCTGGAGACGGTCAAGAACTCGCAGACCGCCAGCGATGCGGAGAAGCGACGCGCAGAAGCAGCGCTTGCGGCGCTGGACGGGCAAACCGCAGCAAAGCGCACCTCGGCGTCACGCGCTAACGAAACGCCTCTCGAATCGTACCGTCGCAGGCTCAATCGATCGTCTTGATGCCATCAACGAAGATGTCGAGGGATATGTCGTCGATGAACTCAACAGCGTCCGCGACAGCATCCGCAGCGCCGTGGAGAAGCAGATCGGGATCAAGGACCCTCTGATTTCCAGCCTGCTGAACCTGCTGATCGAAGACGTGTTGATGAAGCCTATTGCCGCTGCGCTGGACAAGGCGCGTGCCGCAAGCGGTTCCAGCGGTATTCTCGGAGGGCTTTTCAGCGCCGTTGGCTCCATTTTCGGCGGCGGCTCCGGCATCGGCACCGGGGCAACGAGCTTTGCCTCTACCACAGCATCCTTGCGCGCCGAATTCGGCCGCGCCTCAGGCGGTTACGTCAACGCCGGACAAGCCTACCGCGTGAACGAGGCCGCCTCTCCGGGGAGGGTGGAAGCCTTCGTCCCGCAGGACAGCGGCAAGATCATCCCGCTCGGTCAAATGAGCCATTCGCCCCATGGCCGCGCAGTCGGCAGCCCCGGTGGCGATCAAGCTGTCCCTGACCGAGGACCTGGACGCGAAGATCGACCAGCGCGCGGCGGGGGTCGCGGTGGAAGTCCACAAGCAGGCGTTGCCGCAGACGGTGAAGGCCGCTGCCGATTACACCATGGCGCGAGCAAGCCGGCCGCGAACCTGACGGCAAAGGAAACACGATGCAGAATCCCACAAATGACGCCAGCCTGGCGATAGCGCAGAAACTTCAGGTCGACGCCGGGGAGGTGGCGGGCATAGTTATGGAATGGTTCATGGCAGCCGCTGAGCGGGAAGGGCGTCCAGTTAACCAATCCGACATAGGGGAATTGATTGCCCTCTTTCTCGCCGCCGCATGGGAGTGCGCAAAGAGGAATCTATCGGATGATCCTGTCGCCGGAGCTACCCGGTATGCGAATCTACTCCGCAGCCATGCTGAC